>CAIJVL010000044.1 GCA_903824155.1 Candidatus Adlerbacteria bacterium | reverse complement strand
TTAATTACCCCGACCAAACCAAAGGAAAATATTGCGGCAAACATAAAGAACCAGAAATGATTAATGTTTTAGAAAAAAGAAATATCCGCTGTACTATCTTTTACTACCCGACCAAAACACAAAGTAATGAGAACTAAATAAAAGAACACTATGATATATCATAGTGTTCTCAATCGTGCGTGATATCCGGGTACTTTTCTATAGATTAGGCGATATTCTCGGGCAAAAGTATCTTTAAGAGCTTCTTGAGCGAGCATTTGGCGACGCCCAAGACCGTGTCCGCTCCGCCGTAGTAGATAAACAGTGTGTCGCCGCGCAAGACCGCGCCGCACGAAAAGACCGCGTTGGGCACGACGCCCTTCCTTTCATACTCCTCGATAGGTTCAAAGATAGTGTCGACCGTGCGCGAAAGGACGAGCGAGGGGTTTTTAAGATCAAGGAGCACTGCGCCAAGGCGGTACGTGCCGGTTTTGGACACGCCGTGGTAGATAAGCAACCAGCCCTTTTCGGTCTTGATGGGCGGGCCGGCGATGCCGATCTTTACCGAGTCCCACATGCCCGCGCGCGGGCCCATTATTTCAATGCAGCGGGTCAATTTTGATTTGGTAAAGTCGAGCGTGTCTAAAAAGTCGGCGCACAGCTGCGGGTCGATGCGATGCAAGAGCATGTACTGGCCGCCTATTTTCTCGGGAAAGAGGCACGTGTCCTTGTCGTTGACCTTGTCGGGCGTGGTCAGCTGCGGCTTTGCCCATTTGTCCCAGCGCTTGGCCAAAAAGTCCTTGGTGGATATGGAGGTAAGCGCCACGCGCGTGGGGTCGACGCCGTTGTACGCGGTGTACATCATGTACAGTGTCGAGCCTATTTTGGTGATGCGCGGGTCCTCGCAGCCCGAGTTGCCGTTAGAGGAGCCTCTTTTCATTTCAAAATCCTCGCGCGGCTTGTAGGCGGGCTCGGGGTCGCGTGCGGTTATCTTGATGCCGTTTTTGCTGGCGGCGTAGCCCACGACCGAGGTGTTGTCGTCGCCCATCGCTCGGTACAGTATGTGCACGGTATCGTCTAGGTCGACCGTCGCGGCATTAAACACGGCCTTTTTCTCCCATGGGTGGGCTTCAATCGGTTTTAAAATAGGATTTTCTTTGGCACGCACCACCAGCTCGATGCGTCGCGACGGCACCATGGCGTTGAGCAAGTCTTGCAGGTTGAGCGAGGCGCGTGCGCACACGGTATCGGCGGCGCCATAGTACACGTCGACGCGGCCGTCTTTGTGGAGTATCGCTCCGGAGGGGAAGACAATATTGGGCACCATGCCGTACTTCTCGTAAATTTCCTCGGGCACCATAATGGGGCCTTTGGTTTTGCCCACTATTTTGTACGGGTCCTCCAAGTCAAGCAAAAGCGCCTCAATGCCAAACACTCGCTCGCCGCCGCCAAAGTAGTTTTGGATGTAGGAGTAGAACATAAGCCAGCCGTCTTTGGTCTTGATGGGCGTCGCGCCCACCTCGACATGGTCATGCTCGAACCGGAGCGGGTTGATGACGTGCTGATCCAGTTCGGCGTGCCACTTTTCCCAAAAGCCAAGGTCCCACAGCTCTTCTATCTTGTCGCACTGAGCAATGGCTATGTGTGTCGGCGGCTCGTCGGTGTGGACGCTCACAATAACCGTTATCTTGCCGTTAACGCGCTCGGGGAAGAGCGTCATCGCCTTGGCGTTAAAAGGGGTTATCAGATGCTTTTCGTCGATAGTCTCGAGGTCTTTAGAAATGGCGACGGCCACCTTGATATTTCCCGCGCCAAAGGGCATGCCGCCGAGCGCCGTATAAAAGATGTAGTACTTGCCTTCGAAAAGGGTCGCGCGCGGGTCCTCGCAGCCATAGCGGTCCCACTCTTCGGTGGGGATGATGAACTGCCGGCGGTTTTGGAAGTGGTGGCCGTCTATCGAGAGCGCCTTGCCGATGGTCGATACGCCGGCGGGCGTCATAAGCGCGTCGGGGCGGCCCAGCGCGCGGTAGAGCACGTGCGTTAGGTTGCCTTGCCTGATGGGTGTTGGGTTAAAGGTGCCTTGCGCCTCCCAGTGTTTTTCGCTTTGGGGCGCGATGAGCGGATTGTGCGAGCTGCGTCGGATTACATACATAAGTTTATTCTACCTTAGGTTATACGGATGCTACTGTTTATTTTGAGCGCTCATTAAATTCTTTAAAAAATCATCGAGGTTACTTTTGGCGACCGCAATGTGCTTGTCGCCGCCGCCGTAGTACACGAACAGGTCGTTGCCGATGATGACCGTGCCCGAGGCGTAGGTGACGCCCGGCTTCCAGTCATTTTCGTACCACTCTTTGGACTCAAGTATGGGCGAGGATGAGCGGTACAGAACCTTTTCGGGCGCTTGTAAGTCGAGCAGCATCGCGCCGACTTTGTAACCGACCTCCGGATGGTGCTCGTCAAAGCCGTGATACAAAAGCAGCCAGCCATACTTGGTCTTTAAGGGCGGCGCACCGGCACCGCGTACAATGCTGTCCCACTTGCCTTTGCGGCCGCCCGAGCGGGTCGAGCCGTTGATAAAGCGGGTGTGGCCGTCAAACACGTCGAGGGAGTCGACATACTCAATTTTTATTTGCGGCGTTACGCTGTGGAGTATCGCATACTGGCCGTTTATCTTTTCGGGAAATATAAGCCAGTTTTTGTTTATCTCGCCCGGAGGTGAGAGGAGTATGGGCGCGTTCCACTTCCAGTTCTTTTCAATAAAGTTTTTGGCGGATATGGACGACATGGCCATCCGGAGGAAGCCCCATCCGTCGAACGCGGTAAAGGTCATGTACATATGGTCCTCGAGCTTTACTACGCGCGGGTCCTCTGAGCCGCCCCAGCCGCCGCCCGAGGCGTACGACTGCGTGCTGTACGAGAGCGCCGGATACACGCGCCCCGCATGCGCGGTACTAAAGTCGCGCGAAGGGGTAAACACCGGGTAGGGAAGCCGCTCATCAAAATGGACGCCGTCGGCGCTGGAGGCGTAGCCGATGCGCGAGACGCCGTCGTTGCCCAATGCCCGGTAGAGGAGATGCACGCGGCCCTCCTCGTACACGGCTGCAGGGTTAAACACCGCTTGCGACTCCCACCAGCTGGTTGCAATGGGCCCCAGCACCGGATTTTGCGGCAGGCGGTCGAGCTCGACCTTCCACAGCGCGTGCGGGCCGCCAAAATGGAGCAGGCAAAAGAGCGCAAAAATTAAAAGAACAAGCGCCAGTAATATAAATAGCAGGGTCAACATACCTCAAACTAAACGCACCACGTTATGCGCGGCCATACTTGTCCTCTAAGCGGGTAATGTCCGACTCGTTAAAGTCGCCAAAGGCTATTTCAAGGAACGTAAGGCCCTCGGGGCCGCTCTGTGCCCGATGCTTGGTGTTACGCGGGCTGTAAAAAACATCACCGGCCTTTGCCGGAAGCGTTTGATCGTTAAGCGTAATGGTACCGGAGCCGCTTAGGATGCGCCAAAACTCATCGCGATGAGCGTGCGTTTGCAGGCTAAACTCCTCGCCCGCCTTTACCGTGATTATTTTGACCGTCGAAGCCTCGTTGAGCGTAAATCTCTCGTACTCGCCCCAAGGACGAATATCCTTCTCGTAGTTAGAGAGGCCTTCCATTTCTACATTATACGATGGAAAACAGAAAGAGGATGCAAAAACCCCTTAGAAAAGGGGGATAATGGCGCGTCCGATGCTACTCATCGGACGCGCCGAGGGGGCCCCTCCCTGTATTGGTATCGAGGCCCCCTCGGCTCAAGCGCTAAGTTTTTCCATATCGCTTAAACTTCTGTTACCCTATTTAATATTCGACTTCGTTTTTATAACCCCGAAATTCCCGGGGAAGTGACAGCGGTCTCTATGAGACTCTATCGCCGCCTGTATACCAAAGAATACGCGCCTACACTGAAGCCCAAATGAAATACGCATGTTTTTAGGTGAGAGCTTCATCTGTTTGCCGTGGCAAAAGTGGAGGGCTTTGCGCCCTGCGAGGAAAAATCAAGTGAAATTTCGCTCGTTTTTTCCGACGGAGAACTTTCGGCGGAGCTTTGTTCAGCCGGTGCATTGTCACCGTGGGGCAAATATACGTATACGCTCGTGCCCCGGCGCAGCGCGCTTTGTATTTGGATCTTGCCGTGATGTACGCGCACTATCTCGTTAACGATAGTAAGCCCCAACCCTGTGCCGCTCTTTTTTACCTTGCGCACGCGCGAAACATCGGCACGGTAAAACGGCTCAAATATATGAAAGAGATCCTCTTGCGAGATGCCAATGCCGCTGTCATACACGCCAAGCAGTATCATGCCGCCTTCCTGCCGTACTTCTATGTCGACGCGGTCGCCTTGTCCGCGCGGGGTATAGCTTATGGCATTTATAACCAGATTGGCGATAATCTGCTCGATTGCGGTCGCATTGCCCCACACGCCGGTATAGGAACCTTTTTTAATATGTACCTTGATCCCGCGCTCGTTTGCCAGCATAGCGTGGCGCTTGGCGACCGACTCAACCAAAGGCCCCAGCTCGACATTGCCAAACTGCATGCGCTCGGGGCGGGTTAGCGTGTTTAAAGAAAGGAGGTTGTTAATTATCTCCGAAACCCGGTCTAGCTCTATAAGAATATCGTTAAAGGTTTGCCGTGCGTCTTTGGAAAGGGAGTCGTCAATAAGCCCCACTTCGGTCGAGGTTTTTATGACCGAAAGGGGCGTGCGCAGCTCGTGCGCCACGTTGGAAATAAAAAGCTTTTGGTAGCGCAGGGTATCGCGCGCCGGCCCCAAGGTAAAACGCGCCAACAGAGCGCCGCACAAAATGCTCAAGGCAAGCACGCCGCCAAACGCGTACCACTCATCGGCTGGGTTGTAGAGCGAGAATAGGAAGGCCGAGAGGCACACTAAAACCAGCATAGCCTGCAGCGTGATTATCTGGAGCGTCGTCCGGAAAAACAGGTCATTCCTGTACTTCTCCCGCGAGGCGATAACCCACTCCACGCACTGTCTCAAATATCGGCGTATTGTATTGGTCGTCATGCAATTTTTTGCGAAGGTTTTTCATGTGCACATCGAGCACGTTACTCCACGACAGGGAGTTAAAGTCCCATACATGGTCAAACAGCTTTTCGCGCGAAAGCACCTCGTTAGGCTGCCGCATAAAGCACTCTAGTAAAGAAAACTCTTTAAGCGTCAGCGGCACTTCCTCGCCGCCTTTGGTAACGGTGCGGGTAGATGCGTTCATTTCAAGCTCGCCAACGCGCAAGATTACCGGCTGACTGGTTTGCGGGCGGCGCAGCACTGCATTGATGCGCGAGAGCAGCTCTTCAAAAGAAAATGGCTTAACGATATAGTCGTCGGCGCCTTTGTTTAAAAGGTCCACTTTGTGCTCGGTCTCATTGCGCGCGGTCAAGATGATGATCGGCGTGGTGACATTTTCTTTGCGGACACTTTCGGTAATGGTTGCACCGTCGATACCGGGGAGCATCAAGTCGAGAATAATAAGATCGTACTCGTTGCGGTAGAGAAGTATGCGGCTGAGCGCCTTTTGCGGGTCAGGGAGCCAGTCGACTGCGTAGCCCTTCATTTCGAGGCCTTTTTTAAGCGCCTTGGCGAGCTTCTCTTCGTCTTCGACTATCAATAAGTGCATATATTTATTTTGGGTTACTACTCATGGGGTTTGGGCCCTTGGCTTAAAGTATACCTAACGAATATGAACAGTTAATGAAGAAGCCTACAGATTCCCTTATAGCTTGTACTTGTTAAAGAGCATATAATCGGCCGGAAAGAGCCATATGCAGATGCGATAAATGGTATAGGTGATGAAGAAGGCTGAAAGTACATCTATTGAGTAATGGAGGTGTCCCAAGAGCACAATGACGCCAAAAAAGACCGACCACACTAAAAAGATATACCGCAGGGTCTTGTTGTCCCAAAAGATAAGCGCCATTAAAAAGGGCGCTCCGGTGTGTCCCGAAAAAAAGAAGTCCGCGCCAAAAAAAGCGTTGGTAATGGTCGGGCCAAAATCGCTCACGGCGTGCGTGGTAAACGGCCCCAAATGGGTAAGCGATACGAATACCGAGCGAATCAACACAAAGATACTGAGGCAGTTAAGAATAAAAGGCGAGCCTTTGGGGTCGAGTACG
This sequence comes from Candidatus Adlerbacteria bacterium, assembly GCA_903824155.1. Lineage (GTDB taxonomy): Bacteria > Patescibacteriota > Minisyncoccia > Phycocordibacterales > SBAW01 > GWA1-54-10. The sequence goes on along the minus strand of CAIJVL010000044.1, from coordinate 17,071 downwards.
CACAGCGCCGCGATAAAAGTAATAAGCGCAAACATGCCGTACACAAAAAAGTCGACCACGTTGTACACGGGTATGTTGGAGAGCACGATATCGGGTACGCTGCCTCCGGCGTGCGTATTGGCAAAATTTATAGAGTAGGGAAATATGACAAAGTAACAAATGGAAAACGCCGCTATCGAGATGAGCGTTTCTAAAAAGCGATGTTCCTCTACCCAATGTCTGCGGTGCCGCCGCGCAATTTCAAGGTGGGGGCTTTTGTGGCCCCAGAGGCGCTCTCGTTTGATCAGTTGCTTGGCGGCTTCCATAGTTGTATATAGTATACTATCCCTTATGCAACTTGACTCAATTACCACTATTGTCATCGAATACCGGTACTGGATTTTGGTGCCGCTTTCTTTTTTAGAGGGGCCCGTAGTGGCCTTTGTGGCCGGTACATTGGCGGCAGCCGGGTACTTTAACATCTACCTTTTGGGGCTCTTGTTTTTTGTACGCGACGTGGGGCTCGACGGCGTATATTACGCCATTGGGTACTATGGCGCCGGCACCAGGCTTGCAAAGCGGCTTATGGCAAAGTTGGGGATTACCGAGGACCACCTTTCGGAAGTGGAAAAATTATGGGAGCATCATCCAGGTAAAACGATGTTCCTTGGCAAATTGTCGTACGGCATCGCCTCAGCCTTTATTGTGGTGGCGGGCGTGGTCAGGATGCCGCTGCGATTATTTTTTGGGTACGGGATTATGGTGGTAATTGTGCAATACGGCACGCTGCTCCTTTTGGGCTACTTTTTTGGCAATGCGCTCGGCGGCAATATCACTAAAATTTTGGAAAACGTGCAGTACGCCGTCGGGGGGCTTACGCTTATGATCGGGCTTTACTATATAGGCAGCAAGTACCTCCGCGGCCGCTTTATGAAGGAGGATGCAGAGGTAACCGGCAAACAGTAGGATTAGTAATGAAAAAAATAGCGCTTATTACTGACGCATGGTATCCGCAGGTCAATGGTGTTGTACGGGTCACCGATACAGTACGCTCGATACTTGCGGCACGCGGATATGAAGTGCTGGTTATTGACCCAAGCAGCTTTACAAGCGTTACGATACCTTTTTACCGCGAGATCCGCCTTGCCCTTTTTCCGGCGCGGCAGCTTAACCGCATTCTTTCGGATTTTAAGCCCGATGCCATCCATCTCCAGAGCGAGGGGCCACTGGGATTTGCCGCACGCAGATATTGCCGCAAAAACAAGCTGCCTTTTACCACGTGGTACCACACCCATTTTCATTTTTACTTAGATATGCGGCTCAAGGGCCTACGCCGCGTGGTCATGAGCGTTGCACGCCGCTTTCATAATTCGTCCGTTCGGACGTTCGTGTCAACCGAGAGTTTAAAAAAAGAATTAGAAGGGCAGCGTTTTACCAATTTGGCGGTGGTGCCGCTGGGCGTTGATACCGAACTGTTTAAGCGCAACTTGGCGCCGCCGGTCCCTCCCATGCAAAAACCGGTTTACGTATTTTTTAGCCGGCTGGCGCAGGAAAAAAATCCCGAAGCTTTTTTGCAATTGCAACTGCAAGGCACCAAGCTGGTCATTGGCGACGGCCCCGACCGCGAAGAGCTGGAGCAAAAGTACCCGGACGCGACGTTTGTGGGCTACAAAAAAGGGCAGGAGCTGGTTGACTATCTCTCCAGCGCCGACGTGATGGTCTTCCCCTCGCGCACGGAGACGTTTGGCTTGGCCGCGCTCGAGGCGTTGGCCTGCGGCGTGCCGGTCGCCGCGCACGATGTGCTGGGTCCGCGCGACATCATTACTGAGGGGGTCGACGGCTATTTGAGTGACGACTTGGCCGAGGCTGCACAAAAATGTCTAACGTTAGACAGGGAAGCGTGCCGCACCAAAGCCCTCAAATTTTCATGGGAGCATTCGGCCGACGCCTTCCTCAAAAACCTCGCCCCGATAGACAACAACAAGACAGAATCTAAATAAAAATAATTGGTAGTGGATTGATATATCAATCCACCTCCTATTTCTTTTTGGGAAATGGAAACAAAAGAAAGTGAGCGGGATACTTCTTTTTAAGACGGAATAACGCGCTTTCCGCATATTGCTTTTTAAATGCCCGCTTTTCAAGTTCTTTTTCTAGTTCCGCGACCGCCTGTTCATAGCCAGGCAATTGATCCCAAAGCCATCTTTGCACACGACCAATGGTATCTCTGCCGACTCCCATTTGTGCTTCAATATCCCTGTGCGATTCTCCGGCAATTAATTTACGTGCGATTATAATTCGCCGCCCAAGCATTATCCGTTCACTCTCGGTCAATAAGTCGCGCAAGAAAAGCTTCATGGCGCTACGGCCCCGTACGGTACCAGCTGCTGTGTATAAAGTATCCAAAACCTCGATTCGTTGTTTATCTGGCAGTTGCTTAGCTTTTACCTTCATAGTGCTCGGAGCATAGTTGAAGTGGCTTGATATATCAAGCCACCCACAGTTCGTTTTTAGTATATTACATTCAAACAAAACAAAAACCCGCCGCACGAATGCGACGGGTTTTGGGATTCGGTTAGGTAAAGATTTTTACCGCTCCGATGGTCCCTAATACTATGATGAGAACCCAGAAAGCGTAGACGTGCCAGTTTGGTCCCTGTCGTTCAGACATGATGTTTCTCCTTCTGTTAAGAATCTAAGTCGTACAGATACCGATAACAGTGCGACCAGCCATCACAGAGTGCCTTACTGAGCAGCATCAGCAGGAAAACAACTATTCCTACGACTGCGCCGACAACGAATGCTGCTGGTCCAGCTAATGCAAGCGTGAGCGACATGAGGAATGCCACTGCGAAGCTCAGATTTTTAGAAAAGCGAACATAGGTTTTCCAAGAAGTGTCCTCTTCCCAGATATCAGTGATTTGCGGTTTGTGCACGATGCTTCTCCCAAGTTTGAATGAATTTATCTAATTGATAGAGTAGCATATTACAACACAAAAGTCAAGTTAGCGGACAACAGTCCACTCTTTGTACGCTGCTTTATCGCGGAAGGTGACCGACAGGCCGTTTTTGGCCCACATGAGGTACAGTTTGAACCAGCCTATTTTGTGCGGGCGGCGGCACGAGTGGTATGCATACACGCCGGCAAAAATAGTGAATTTGCCGACTTTGCTCATGCGGTGAAAGACGTCATTGTCTTCGCCGGCAATGAGCGTCTCGTTAAAGCCGCCCGCTTTTCTAAACAGGTCGGCGCGGAACATTTGGAACTCGCCCGAAGCGGTCGCAAAGTTAAAGATGTTGTTGGAAATAAGGTACCACCAATTGAGAGGCTCGATAAAAAAGTAGTCCCGCAGTTCGGCATACTCGGGGCGGACTTTAAGAGGTACCGAAAGTGCGCCAAGCATGGGTTCGTGCTCAAATTTTTGCAGAATTATCTCCAGATCAAGACGCGGATTTTTTAACACGACGTCAGCATCCATAAACAAAAGATACTCGCCAGTGGCTGCCGCAGCGCCGGCATTTTTGGCTTGGCCAAAGGTCTGGCGCACGCCGGGCTTGTCCCAGATGACTATTTTTGCATTGTACCGCTTTACAATGTCGAGCGTATGGTCCGTGCTGCCGCCGTCGCTGATTATTATTTCGTGCGGCAAGTCGCCAAGTTTGGCGAGGCTTTTAAACGTGTCCTCGAGATACTTCTCTTCGTTGAGCGTCGGGATAATTATTGAAATCATGCAAGGGGTGTGAAAGCAGTATTAAAATGGCGTGCCTCTATGCTACCATAGTGGATATGCTATTTTTACACAGCCTGATTTTAGGCATTGTCGAGGGTATTACCGAGTTTTTGCCCGTTTCCTCGACCGGACACCTTATTTTAGCTTCCACGTTGCTTGGGATAGCGCAGAGCGACTTTCAAAAAACGTTTGAAATAGTGATACAGCTCGGCGCCATTTTGGCGGTTATTGCCGTGTATTGGCGCGCGTTTTTAAACATCGATACGCTTAAAAAGGTGGTGGTCGCTTTTATCCCCACCGGCATCATCGGGCTTGCCTTGTACAAAGTGGTAAAAACCTATTTGCTTGGCAACGACCTTGTGGTGCTGTGGGCATTGGGTCTCGGCGGCGTCGCACTCATTGCCTTTGAGTATTGGCATGTCGAAAAGGAAACGGCCGCCGGCTCTATTGCCGACGTGTCTTACAAACAGGCGGTTTGGATAGGGCTCTTTCAGGCGATCTCCATTATCCCCGGCGTTTCGCGCTCGGCAGCCACTATTTTAGGAGGGCTGCTTGTGGGTCTTAAGCGCCGCACCATTGTCGAATTTTCTTTTTTGCTTGCGGTACCGACCATGCTGGCAGCAAGCGGGCTCGACTTGTTAAAAACCTCGGCCAGGTTCGACATTGGCCAGGTAGGCGCGCTTGCCACCGGCTTTGTGGTCGCCTTTATTGTCGCGCTCTTTTCGATTCGTTTCCTTTTGCAATATGTGCGTACGCATACCTTTGTGCCTTTTGGCGTATACCGCATCGTACTAGCGCTCGCCTTTTTCTTTTTGGTGCTGCGCTAAACTAAAGTAGCGTACGCCTATTCATGTGAGCTTCACGACGACTCTGCAATACTTACCCTGCGTGTGCCCCAAATGGCGCACGGATTATTTAACTAAAAAGTACCTAATTATGATGCACTATAAAAAAGTTCTGGGGGCATTGACTATTGCAGGAGCGCTCGCAGCCGGCAGTACCGCGTTTGCGCAAACGGCATCGACTACTACTACGGGCTCCACGACCACGGTTACTCCGACCGCCCCTAACACCGGCGCAGGAGGCAATACTGCGGCTAACCTTGCGCTGCTTGGCGCATCGGCAGCGGTAGCGGCAGGAGGCGCGGTCTATTTGGCCCGCAAGAAGGCGGCTGTCTAATATGCGAACTAAAGTAGCGCTGGCTTTAACAGCGCTTTCTTTAGGCGTGTTTTCGGTCACGTTGGTGCATGCGGTTTGGTATGCACCTGATATACAAGTGAGCGACGCTTCGGTAGTGGCTACCTCGACGCCGGCACAGCTGGCGGCCGACTCAAAGGAGTATCCGTCGCGCCTAACCATCCCTAAACTGCAAATCGATGCCAATGTACAAAAAGTGGGCATCGCCAAAAGCGGCGCTATGGCAGTGCCGAGCAACTTTACCGATGTGGCGTGGTACCGCTACGGCGCGCTGCCGGGGCAGAGCGGTACGGCTGTGTTTGACGGGCACGTCGATAACGGCCTCTCTCTAGCGGGAGTCTTTAAGCATTTGGACTCAATACAAGCCGGAGATGATATCTATGTGCAAACGGCAAGCGGCACCAAATTGCACTATGTAGTGTCGGGCGTTGTGCTGTATCCGTACCAAAACGTGCCGATGGCAGACATTACTGCAAAGACAGGCGCATCGCGCCTGGCGCTGATAACCTGCGATGGCGCATGGGTGCAAGGACAGCGCACGTATGACCACCGCCTGGTGGTGTATGCAAACTTAGTTACCTAAAATAAAAAGCTCCCGAAAAGGGAGTTTTTTATTTACAAAACCGCCTCTACGTCCGCCAGGGACACCGGCTTGGTAAGATGCGCGTCAAAGCCTGCCTCAGCACTTTTGGATTTATCTTCGTCCTGGCCGTATCCGGTTAATGCAATAAGCCGGATCGGGCCAGCGCCCATTTTGCGTATTGCTGCGGCAACGTCGTAGCCGCTCATGTCGGGCAGGCCGATATCAAGCAGCACCGCCTCCGGTTTTAGGCGCAATACTTCTTCTATCGCTTTTTTGCCGCTAAATACGGTGTGTACCGTGTGCCCGCTTTTCTTGAGAAGCTCTGCTAATCCCTTTGCGGCCGGTACGTTGTCATCCACAACCAGTATTGTTTTAGGCGTGGCAGTAGCGCGCACGCGGAAGCGATTAACAAAGTTGAGCGATGAGGCCGCTGGCGCCGCTGTGGCAGTACTTAAAGGCAGCCGCACAGTAAAGGTGCTGCCGTGCCCCAATCCGCGGCTGTACGCCTCTATCACGCCGCCATGGAGCTCTGCCAGCTGCTTGGTTAGTGAGAGCCCAATGCCAAGCCCGCCGGGCGCGCGCAGCACGGCACCGCGCTGGCCAAACGGCTCAAATACACCCGGCAGCTTTTCGGGGGCGATGCCAATGCCGTTGTCGATAACGCGTATGACAACTTGCCTGCCTTCGCTGATGCACTCGACCGTGATGCGGCCGCCCGGGTCGGTGTATTTACCGGCGTTGTTAAGCAGGTTAACCAATATCTGCTCAAAGCGCACCGGGTCTGCATCCAGATACAGTTCGTCTTTGGGGAGGTGTACGCCGAGTACGTGTCCGCGCGTTTGCAAAAAAGGTTTTACGCTTTCGATAGAGCGCTGCACCGCCACGGAAAGGAGTAACTGCTCACGTCGGAGTTCAAATTTGTTTTGCGTGATGCGCGATACGTCGAGCAGGTCGTCTAAGAGCAGCGAGATAGTGTGCGTATGCGATTCTATAGTATCTATGAGCGCCAGGTCAACTTTATTATGAGCATCGATTTTCATCAGCTCGATAGACGTGACTATTGGCGCCAAAGGGTTGCGCAGTTCGTGCGCCAAAATCGCCAAAAAGTTTGTCTTTGCGAGGTCTTCGGAGCGGATCTTTGCTATAGCCTGTTCAAGCTGGCCAACGTTGGTCTCTAAGCCTATAACCGCCTCCTTTCTTTCTTCGACGGTCGAGGCAAACAGCAGGAAGAGTATGTCGAGCGCGCCCAAAAGTACCTGCACGGTCAAGTCGAATTGCGGATTATGGGTCATCGAAAGGGAACTGTGTCCAAAAATAATGCCGCCGGCCGCAATTGACGAGACCAGCGTCAGCCCAAGCGTCGTACCGCGCGGGCCGGTGCGCATCGAAGCCCAAATAAGCAAGATCAGCAGTATGTATATTAGAGATACCGGACCCACCGCCCCGTGCGAAGTCCAAAAAGTAAAGTACGCAGCGGCGGCAATGCCGCCAAAAATAAGGCCGCCTTCTATAAGCTCGTCTTTTGTTTTGGTAAACAGCGGTCGGTAGAGCCAGCGTATAAGAAATGGCGAGAAGGAAAGGGAGCTTACAGCGTGGCCTATCCATATCGCCACAAACATTGTTTCTAAGTCAATCAGCGCAATGCGACCGAGCAGGTAGGACGTGCCACTGATCATCACTGCTGCCAAAAAGGTTGGCGCAATGCATCCGACTAATAACCCCATGCTGTCGCGCAGGCGCGAGAGCATGGGGTTAAGCTCGACATACTGGCGCAAAAAGTAAGCGCCTACAAGCGCCTCGATAGTGTCGGCAACGGTTATGCTTATATCGAGCGGTAAGTTGCCATTGCGCAAAAAGAATACGCCAAAAATGCCTACGGTAATAGCGGGCCACAGATCGTAACCGTATAAAAACAGGGCCGCTAAGCCTATAGCGCTCGGCGGCCATACTAAGATTGCGGAGCTTCCGGCTGGTAAAAGCCAAAAGCCGATCTCTGCCGCGGCTACAGAGGCAGCCGCGATAAAAATAAATCGAGCGAAATAGCTTCGGGATCCGGGAGGAAGCGTCGGCATATATGAATTGCCCGCAATAGGTTATCCGATAAGAATAAATAATACCACGTTTACAGAGACGTTCAAGAGGCAAAAACCTTGCAACTTAGCGGTTACTTTGGTGTTATATCTTCCGAACGCTCTTTGTTATTGGTTTAACTTCACAACAGAAAGGACTACACGATGTGTGGAATTATTGGAATCCTTGGAGTCGAGGCGGTCGCACTTCCTATGGTCGACTCGCTCAAGCTCATGGAATATCGCGGTTATGACTCGGCTGGCGTAGCGACGCTCGAAGACGGCAAGCTGGTTCGCCGGCGCGCCGAGGGAAAGCTCAAAAACCTTGACGCGCGTCTTGCGATGCAACCGCTGTACGGCACTTCAGGCATAGGCCATACCCGCTGGGCAACACACGGAAAAGCGACTGAAGCCGCTGCTCATCCGCATGCTACCGACGAGGTTGCAGGCGTGCACAACGGCATCATCGAGAACTGCAAGTCCCTGCGCGAAGGGCTCGAAGCCGACGGCCATACCTTCGAATCGGAGACCGACACCGAAGTCGGCGTCAAGATGGTGCAGCGCGAGCTCGATCGGGGACTCTCTCCAATTGATGCCGTCGCTGCAGTTATCCCGCAGCTCCGTGGCGTGTATGCCTTTGAGTTTCTGTTTGCCGAAGATGAGAATCTCCTTGTCGGCGTGCAAATGGGAGCCCCGCTTGCCATTGGATTTTCTGATGATGGTGAGAAGGTTTCGCTCGGCTCCGACGTGGTCGCGCTTGCGCCTCATGCAAGCAAGATCATGTATCTCGAGCAGGGCGACATTGCGGTGGTGCGCCGTACCGGCGTCACCGTTTTGAATGACGGCAAGATCGTTTCTCGGCTGACCCAAAAGATCGACCCCGAAGCAGCCAAGGCTGACAAGGGACCGTACCGCTGGTTTATGGCTAAGGAGATCAATGAACAGCCAGTGGTGCTCCAAAAGACGCTCTCGGCGTACGTCGATTTGATGTCGGGCACGATCAAGCCGATCGCACTCGATTTCGAAAAGATCAAAAAAGTCTACATCTTGGCATGCGGTACCTCCATGTTTGCGGCTCTGATCGCCAAGCACTGGATCGAACGCGATGCCAAGGTTACGACGATCGTCGAGATCGCGTCTGAGTTCCACAAGAGCGACGCGCCGCTCGAAGCTGGGGACTTGGCGGTCTTTATTTCCCAATCGGGAGAGACCGGCGATACGCTTGCCTCGCTGCGGTTTGCAAAAGCCGCAGGGTTGCAGATAGTATCTATCCTCAACGTGCTCACATCGACCATGGCCCGCGAAAGCGATATCGTGCTGCCGATGCATGTCGGTCCCGAAATTGCCGTCGCTTCTACCAAGGCGTTTATGGGCGCGCTCATGGTGCTGGCTTGCCTTGCGTTTGCCTTCGCCAAAGCCAAGAGCGTACTCGAGGATGAGGCGGCTTTGGTCGTCGAACTTACAAGTGTGCCGGGGCTTGTTGCCCAAGTGCTCTTGCTCGATCCCCAGATTGAGGCATTCGGCCGGGAGCTTTCCAAGTTCAAGAACGCTTTTTACCTTGGCCGAGGCACTAACTATGCCCTGGCTCTGGAAGGAGCGCTCAAGCTCAAGGAAATTTCCTACATCCATGCCGAGGGCCAGGCGGCCGGCGAGGTTAAGCACGGCTCCATCGCACTTATCGATGAGCACATGCCGAGCGTCGTAATAGCGCCAAGCGACCGGTGGTTCGAAAAGACTATCTCTAACCTGCAAGAAGTGCAGGCGCGAGGCAGTCCGATCTTCCTTATTACCGACGAAACCGGGAAAGGGGAAGTGTCTGTACCAACTATAGCTACACTGGTACTGCCCGAAGTCTCGGGTATCACTGCAGTGTTCGTGTATGCAGCGGCTCTCCAACTTATCGCGTACCATGCGGCGGTTGCAACGGGCACCGACGTCGACCAGCCGCGCAACTTGGCCAAGTCAGTTACGGTACAGTGATTTACAGCAATATCCCGCGTCTTACAAGACGCGGGACTTTTTTATAAAAGTGTATGGTACGATAGGGAACGTTGTGACTAAAACAAAAACTAAGGCAAAAAAAGCAGCAAAGAAAAAAACGGTAACAAAAAGCAAGTTCACCCCGGGTGATTTTGATCTGCGCGTTAAGCGTTCGCTCACGGGCCTTGGATTATTTACCTTTAGCGATATTAAAAAAGGCGAGTGCATTATCGAGTACAAAGGTCCTATATTGACCAAGCAAGAGGAAGAGGATTCCAACAGCCTCTATCTATTTGAAGTAACTAAAAAGGTAACTATCGACGGCGCGGTACGGTGGAACACCGCGCGGTATATCAACCACTCCTGCCGACCCAATTCTGAAATAGAAATCATAAAGGAGCGTGTGTACGTCATGGCAAAGCGCAATATCAAAGCGGGCGAGGAGCTTAACTACGACTACGACACCGATTACTTTGAGGCATACATAAAGCCAAAAGGCTGCAAGTGCATAAAGCACGCCCCGGAGCTCTGGCCTAAAAAATAAATCTAAATGGCAAGGTCTGACCTTGCCATTGCTTAGTAATGCCCGCTGGTCATCTTAAACGAAAGCCAAATGCCGCCTATTGCGCCAAGGCCGCCTAATAGGATTGATGAAAAAGAAAGCTCGCTAGCTCCCCATATAAGGGGTATGACGCTACCTACGGTAGAGCCTATAAAAACAAATACCCAGGTGAGCGTCTTGTTGCCCATCGGTTTAGTATACAGGAATTAAAATACCGAAAGGCGCGGCATGCTAAAGATGCCGGTCCTACAGCGCGGACATGCGCGGCCCATATTTTTTATCGTAACTTCGCTGGTGCACACGGTGCAGGTATTGTCGTTAGCATATTCGACAACTTTGTTGCACGAATTGCAAAAAGTCTCCGAACGATGGCGCGTAATTACCTCCTTCGACTCATTCCAGACAGGGAAGTCGGTCGCAAGGCGCAGGGTTAGGCGGCACTGCTGGTTGGAGCACTTGTAGGTAGCGATATCAGCCATATTGCTAAAGTAGCATATATTTATATATATGTCAATAAGCCCTTACAATCGGGCTATACTTAGCCTATGCAACAGCTGCCACTTTCTATCACGCTAGTTATGGCTTTGCTTACGGGATTTTTGTGCTTGGCGGCCGGGCTCAAGTACTCAATACCAAACAACTTCGTGCGCACGCGTCTGGTCATGACGGCCTTCTTCTTTTTTATAGTAGCAACGCTGAGCATTTCTTTTTGGCAGTACCGCATAGACTCATTGCCGTACACTGTGCCGGCGGCACTCCTTGGCGTGTTGCTTGGATACCTCTTAGGCGTACGTACCGAACAGCAAAAGCTGCGCGCACGTGGTATTGAGCACTACGTGGAGCATTTTGCGCACGTGCATTTGTACGATATAACCGCGTTTAACTGGTGGAGCGTTATCAACTTTTACACAGTGATGGGCGGCCTTTTGCTTATTAACCTGGTAGGACTTTCCACGGTTATTTTTGGCGGCGATGCGCAGTCGGCAATACGCACTTCGATGGTCGGGGCATTTCTCCTCGGCACCATAGTGCCGTACCTAATTCACTTGTGGAGCATCAAGGCGCCACACCATGCCAAAAGGACCACCAACGAAGCATAAAAAACCACGCGCCCTATTTTTTTGCCGCGCACGGTCGGTTTTTTAATTAAAAGAGGAATGCCGGCAGCGCTGTACTCATCAAAGCGGTAGGCGGCAATGCCTAAAAAGTGCGGCACCTGCCAGACAAAAAGAAATAGAAAGAGCCAAAGCGCATTAAGATCGAGCGTATTGGTAACGGCCGCATATCCGACAACCGGCGGTGTTGCGCCTGCAACAGCGCCAACCCAAAGCGCGTGCGGAGTTTTGTGCTTGAGCGGCGTATACCAAAGCACATACACTGCCCAGCCTAGAAGCGCGACCGAAAAAGCGGACAGTGTAGTAAAGAAAAAAAGCAGTGCGGCGCCCGCAAGCCCCGCCAGTGTCCCAAAGAGTAACGCTGCTTTGTTACTTAGGTGCCCTGCGGCAAGCGGGCGGGTTTTGGTGCGGACCATTTTTTTATCAATGTCGCGGTCAAAGTAATTGTTAAAAGCGCACGCGCTGGCAATCACAAGCGAGAGGCCGAGCAGGGTATATACCAATAAAGCCCCGTTAACTGCTCCGGATGAGGCATACCAAAACCCGGCTGCCGCTACAAGCGCGTTGCCGTACACAATGCCGGGCTTGGACAGCTGATAGTACGCCCCTGCGTTAGTCATTTTCATTAACCACGTTTATTTGGCCGTTTAAAAAGGTATTTGGCGTCTGTGTGTGCTGCAGGTTCTGCATGATCCACAGCGTGCCGCCAACTACGACCGCGACGATAAACAGCGCAAAGCCAAGTGCGGCCGCGTTCCAATATTTATTTTGGCCCTTGCCCACATGCAAAAAGAAAAAGAGCTGGACCAACAGCTGCAAAAGCGCGAGTGTGATGAATCCAACCGTAAGGACCGTATGCGTTGGCATTATGTGGCCGGTCGAGATGTGCCAGGTAAGCAGCCCAAAAGCGCCGAGCGTGAGCGCTATCGAGAGGAAGTATCCGACTATGTAAGATTTTACCGTGTTCATAATTACATGAGGCCGAACAGGTACACAAAGGTGAAGATGAATATCCAGATGATATCGAGGAAGTGCCAAAAGATGCTAAAAGTCAAAAGTTTGCGCGTGTTGCCGGTAGAAATGCCGCGCATATAAATATGTACCATCAAGACCAGCATCCAAAGCATGCCGAGCGTTATGTGGAGGCCGTGCGTGCCTACCAGCGTAAAGAAGGAGGACAGGAAGGCACTTTGCTGCCAGCCGTGGCCGTCGGAGAGTAGTTTAGAAAACTCCGTTAATTCCATCGCAACGAAAGAAAGGCCGAGCACCAGCGTTGCGCCAAGTGCGGCCAACGTCAGGCCCTTTTTGTTGGCATACGCGGCAAGGACTGCAAGCCCGCAGGTGAAGCTTGAGGTTAAAAGCAGCAGCGTCTCGGTGAGCGCATTCGAGAGGCTAAAGAGCTGGTCCGGCGATCCGGCGCCAAAGATCTGCGTGTGCTGCACGGCGTAGGTGGCAAAGAGCGCCGCAAACAATACGCAGTCGCTGAGGATGTAGAGCCACAGGCCAAAGATCACTTTGTCACCGCTTAATTCCTTAACGTTTGTTTTATGTTCGCGGTTCATACGGTTTTATGCGAGAGGCGATGTTCGGTCGCGGCAACTTCGGCGGCGGTGATGGTGTACTCGATATCCTCATTAAATGAGCGCGCGATGATAGTGACCACAATTGCCGCAATGCCAAGCGCGGCAAGCCACCAGATATGCCAGATCATGCCGAAGCCGAACGCAAAGGAAAAGCCGGCAATGAAAAATCCAACCAGGCTGTTTTTGGGCATCTCGATGTCTTCATACACAGGTTCTTTTGGCGCATGGCCTTTTGCGGCAGCCTCTTTTTGCATCCAAAAGGCGTCGCGGCCGCGAACGTGCGGGATGACCGCAAAGTTGTAGACCGGCGGCGGCGAAGGCAACGCCCATTCGAGCGTACGGCCGTTCCACGGGTCGTTGCCGACTCTGTTTTGGTTGCGCTGTCTGATACTCACCACCACTTGCGCTACTTGGCATAGGATTGCCAAGCCAATTATGCATGCGCCAATAGCCGCAACAACAAATAAAATATGCCAGCCGCTCAACGGGTCGACATAATCGAGGCGTCGCGTCGCTCCCATAATACCCAGCACGTAGAGCGGTATAAAAGCCGTCGAAAAGCCGGTTATCCAAAGCCAAAAGGCCCAGGTGCCAAGCCTCTCGTTTAGCTTGAAGCCAAATACTTTTGGAAACCAATACGTAAATCCGGCAAAAAAGTTAAACAATACGCCGCCGATGATCATGGTATGGAAGTGCGCGACTAAAAAGAGGCTGTTGTGCAGCTGAAAGTCGGCGCCCGGTATGGAAAGAAGTACGCCGGCCATGCCGCCGATGGTAAACGTTACAAGGAAGCCCATGAACCACAGCATGGGGGTCGTAAAGATGATGCGGCCGCGGAACATCGTAAAGAGCCAGTTAAATATTTTGACGCCGGTCGGGATCGAGATGACCGCGGTCATGATGCCAAAAAAAGCGTTGACGTCGGCGCCCGCGCCCATCGTAAAGAAATGATGCGCCCACACCATAAATGACAGGAAAACGATCGACATGGTAGCGATTACCATCGAGACATAGCCAAAAAGCCGCTTTTGCGAAAAGACCGGCACTATTTCCGAAAAGATGCCAAAGCAGGGTAAGACCAAAATGTACACTTCGGGGTGCCCCCATGCCCAAATAAGGTTAACGTAGAGCATTGCGTTGCCGCCGAGGTTGGTCGTAAAGAAGTGCATGCCAAGGTAACGGTCCAAGGAGAGCATGGCGAGCGTTGCGGTGAGGATGGGGAAGGCAAATACCACGAGCGACATGGAGCCCAGTGCGGTCCAGACAAATATCGGCATGCGCATTAGCTTCATCCCCGGCGCGCGCATCTTGATGATGGTCACTAAAAAGTTAATGCCCGAGAGCAGCGTGCCGATGCCGGCGATTTGCAGCGCCCAGATGTAGTAGTCGACGCCGACACCGGGGCTGTACTGCAACTCCGAGAGCGGCGGGTACGCCAGCCAGCCCGTTGCGGCAAATTGCCCGATTACCAGCGAGAGGTTGATGAGCATCGCACCCGCGGCCGTGAGCCAAAAGCTCACAGAGTTTAAAAATGGGTAGGCCACGTCGCGCGCGCCGATCTGGAGCGGCACGATTAAATTTAAAAAGCCGAACATAAACGGCATCGCGACAAAAAAGATCATGATAACTCCGTGCGCGGTAAATATCTGCGCAAAATGGTCGGGCGCAAGATAGCCGCTCCCTGCGCCTACCGCCACGGCCTGCTGCCCGCGCAACAGCAGTGCATCGCTAAAGCCCCGCAATAGCATCACTATTGAAAGTATGATGTACATGATGCCGATCTTTTTGGCATCAAGCGAAGTAATCCACTCGCCAAAGAGCCACTTCCAGCGCTTGAAGTACGTAATGAGTCCCAGCACGGCGAGTACGCCCAAGACAACCGCAAGCTGCCCGCCTGTTTCAATCGGACCGTGCAAAAATGCCTGTAGGGTAAGTAAGCCAAACATAATTAGTGGTCCATGGCTCCAACACTCGGCTGCCGCATAAATTGCATTACAATAGTATTGTATAGGTTATCCGCGACCGACGCATATACTTTAGGTGTAGTGGTGCCTGTCTCGGCTAATGCGGCGTACTCGCCAGCGGTTAACGCTTGGTTTGATTGTTTAACCTTTGCCGCCCACGAGTTAAAATCATTTTCACTTAGAGCGCTGGCGGTAAATTGCATCTGTGCAAAGCCGTCGCCGCTGTAGTTGGCCGACGCGCCCGCGTACGTGCCGGTTTGGCTTGCCGCCAAGTGCAGCTCGGTTACCATGCCGGTCATGGCGTATATCTGCCCGCCGAGCTGCGGTATCCAAAACGAGTTCATCGGCGCGTCGGCGGTGATTTCAAACGTAACCGGCCGGTCGACGGGGAAGTCCACTTGGTTAACCGATGCAATGCCGAGCGAAGGATATATAAAAAGCCACTTCCAATCTAAGGCAACCACTTGTACGACCAGCGGCGTGCCCGAGAGAGCAAGCGGCTTACGCGGGTCCAGACTGTGCGTACTGCTCCAAGTGAGCGCGCCTAAGACTAAAATAATTTCAAACGGCACCGCCCACCAAATAAGCTCCTCCATCGGTGAGTTTTCCCAGTTGGGGGTATAGGTTGCCTTGGTGTTGCTAGCACGATAGCGCCAGGCAATCGTGAACGCGAGTATAAACACCGGTATAACGACAATGAGCATCAAAAGCACCGCATGGATGATGAGCCCGCGCTCTTCGGTCGCGATTAATCCCTTTGGATCAAAGACACTAAAGGTGTAATTTTGCAGCAATGCAAAAAGCACGGCAAAAACCATTGTGATAACTAAAAAGGCGATAGCAATATAGTTTCGCTTCATAGAGCCCGAATACTTTCAGTATAGCAGTCAAAAAATTGGCAAAAGAAAAGTTCCATCTTTCGATGGAACCAAAGGGAAGGCAGCACATAGTTTATTTGAAAGGCTTTGAGGCCCTTTTGTACAAGGGCAAGAAAGGTATGCAGATAAGCGCGAATGTACCGGCCCCAAGAGTAAAGGCGATCAGCCACACGGTCATTGCACAGTCTCTCGCCCATTCCGTGGCAGTACGTTTGTATCGTCGATAGCCGTTGCTCATGATATTCTCCCTGCGACAACTTCCGTCACTCTATCATAGGAAATTAATAAAAAAAGCCCCAGTGCATAACCTCGTTGTGCTTTATGGGAGGCACGGTAGCATGGGGGCATGACAACCGACCTCTTTTACTTGGCATTAACCGCGCTCCTTACTGCGTCGCTTTGGATACTATATGTCGTGTGCCAAGTGATGGTCAACGGTTTTTTGCAGCCGCCCAACTATATCGACCCAACGGTGCGACCGATGCCGCTGTGGGGCCACCGCGCGCACCGCGCGTATTTAAATGCAGTCGAAGTGTTCGCGCCGTTTGCCGTGCTCGTCATACTTATCTTCCTCACCGGCAAGGAAAACGCCACCACAGCCTTTTTAACCGTGACCTTCTTTTGGCTGCGGGTCATTCATGCCTTTGTATATTGGTTTGCCGTTGCCTACATCCGCACGATTGTGTTCACGCTTGGTTTTTTTGTAGTCGTCGGACTTTTTATTGAGCTTATAAAATAGCCAAAAACAAAAGCCGCCCGTATGCTCGGGCGGCTCTAGGTAATAGGGAGCCCTTGTTCGCGCCATGCGCTGGTACCGCCGGCTACTGAGAAGGCGTTTACGTTTGCAGCCACTAGTTTTGCAGCTGCGGTACTGCTGCGTCCGCCGCTGCGGCATATCGCGTACACCTCTTTAAATTGTTTCAAATGCTTAATTGCAGCTTCGTCAATGGTTGCAAGCGGCACGTTTTGCGCGCCTGCAGCGTGGCCGGCTGCGTATTCTTCCGGAGTGCGCACATCAATAAAAGCAACACCGGCTGCGCCGATTTTTTGTTTAGCGTCTGTTACCGAAACAGAAGGGACTGACTTGAAGGGCCACATACCAGTAATAGTACTCTCTTTGGTTGGGAAGTAAAAAAGCTTTTCGAAATAAGGAAATACAGGTATCGGTCAGGTCATCCGAGTACTAGTTTTAGGCAGATATTTATGATCAGCGAACTGCTTAAAAATATAAGTCCGACAATTGCAATAAACCGTTCTGAAATCCACCGATGGGTTACCTTGTACATGTAGTAGGTGGAGAAGCTATAGTCATATGCTACAGTGGGATCAATCGACTTTCGCAATGCAAATTCCCATTCGCTTGCAAAACAATGGCCCAGAAGGAGTTGCAGGGCCAACACCACCATTAAGGTGACCATATACAAATACCA
>CAIJVL010000043.1 GCA_903824155.1 Candidatus Adlerbacteria bacterium | reverse complement strand
GGCTACGTCAACGGCACGCTGGGCACGGTGCAGGCCTTCAACTCTTTTTCGGGGTACCCAACGATAGTGACACGCAATGGCCGCACTATCGAAGTAGAGCCGGCCGAGTGGTCGGTAGAGGAGTCGGGCCGCATACGCGCGCGCATCAACCAGCTGCCGCTGCGGCTTGCGTGGGCTATCACCGTGCACAAAAGCCAAGGCATGAGCATGGACGAGGCGGTGATGGACTTGGCGCAAGTGTTTGAGTACGGGCAGGGGTACGTGGCGCTCTCTCGCGTGCGCAGGCTCGCAGGACTCTACCTCTTGGGCTACAACCAGCGCACGTTCGAGGTGCATCCCGACGTGCTGGCCAAGGACATCGAGTTTCGCGATGCGTCCGAGGTGGCATCGGAGGTGTTTACCAAACTCGGTACCCAAGAGGTTGAGCAACTGCATAACAATTTTATAAAAGCCTGCGGAGGGCAAGTCGCCCCTCTTGATGAGGGTAAGACTAGGGCTAGCGCCCCGGAGCGCACTCAGCAAGGGGGGCGACTTGCCCAGCTAAGAGAAAAGTATCCCAACGCCTACCGCCCGTGGAGCGATGAAGATGATGAAAAATTAAAAGAGCTGTTTGAAGGGGGCTCGACCCCATCGCAACTTCAAAAAGAGTTTGGCCGGCAAAAGGGCTCTATCCACGCCCGGCTTATCAAGC
Organism: Candidatus Adlerbacteria bacterium; assembly: GCA_903824155.1. Classification (GTDB taxonomy): domain Bacteria; phylum Patescibacteriota; class Minisyncoccia; order Phycocordibacterales; family SBAW01; genus GWA1-54-10. The sequence goes on along the minus strand of CAIJVL010000043.1, from coordinate 6,912 downwards.
TTGGGCTTATAGAAGATGACGCAGCCTAAACAGTTCATGTAAACGACAGGTGGGGTTGGTAAGCTTGGGGCATGATATTTTTCTTAATTTTAGGTGTGCTCTTGGGTGCCGTGTCCATTCTTTTTATCCTGCAAAACGTCGAGCCCGTTACAGTGGCCTTTTTTAGCTATCACCTCAACGGCTCACTTGCCTTGATACTCTTTTTAGCGCTCTTCTCGGGCGTCGTCATCACTATCCTCATCCTCTTGCCGAGCTTTATACGCGATGCCTTTTTGGTGAGCCGACTCAAAAAGCAAAACAAAGACCTCGAAGACCAGCTGCGCGACTCCAAAAACAACTACGAAGCGCTCAAGACGCACTCCAACCTTACCGCAAACCAACCAGTCATTTAAAGATTTGCTATACTACTTATCTATGCATACAACCTATAGAGTCACCGTGCCCACCTTTATCAAGTTTCTTGGCGGGCTTAAAAATGTCTTGGCCAAAGCCGAAGCCTATGCCAAAGAGGCGAGCCTTAGCGAAGATACTTTTGTAAACGACCGTTTGGCGCCGGACATGTTTCCGCTTGTAAAGCAGGTGCAGGTTGCCTGTGACAATGCCAAAGGCGCCGTGTCGCGCCTCTCGGGTAAAGAAAATCCCAAAATGGAGGATACCGAAACAACCTTTGCCGAACTGCAAACCCGCATCGACAAAACGCTTGTGTACCTACAAAGCGTGCAAGAGGCCGACTTTGCCGGGGCAGAGGAGCGCAAAATAGAGCTGCCATACTTCCCGGGCAAGTACCTTATCGGCACCGACTATGCACTCGAGTATGCCGTGCCCAACTTCCTCTTTCATGTCACTACGGCGTACGGCATCATCCGTAAAAACGGCGTCCAAATAGGAAAGGGAGACTTCGTCAACGGTTTGCCGTTTCGCGATCTTTAGACGCGATGATCAAGAAGATAAAAAATAAGATATGAACAAGCAAACCGGTGTAGCCATTGCAGTAATAGCAGCAGCGGTCATCGCAGTGGGGGGTTGGTTTTGGTACGCGGGCACCGCCAAGGCCCCAACTCAAGCGCCGGGCATCGCTGCCGATTACAAAAACGGCACGTACCTCATCGATGGGCAGGCTGTCACCCTGGTGGGCGGCCGCGCCTCAACGCCGGCTGCGCCGGGCTCGGCCTCGCAGGTGGTCACTCAATACTTTGGCAACGAGGCCACGGGCGACCTCAACGGCGACGGCACGCCCGACACGGCCTTTATCCTCACGCAAAGCGGAGGCGGGAGCGGCATCTTTTACTACGTAGTGGCTGCGCTCAAAACCGCCGGCGGCTACCAAGGCACCAACGCCGTGTTGCTCGGCGACAGAGTCGCTCCGCAAACTACCCAAATCAGCGGCGGCGAGGTGGTGGCCAACTACGCGGAGCGCAAAGCGGGCGAGCCGATGACCACACAGCCTTCGGTCGGCGTAAGTAAATATCTGCGCATCGTGGCGGGTACGCTTGTCGAGGTTGCCCATCCCAACCAATAGGGCAGTAATTATCATCCGATACACCGGTTACACATCAACATGACTATAGAGCGCATAGCACGGGTAGCGGGCATCCTCTTTATACTCTTTGTGAGTGTCTTTGCGCTCGACGTGTTTGGCGAGGGCTACTCAGCGGGCGAGCTCGCGGTAGCTCTCTTTAAGCACCTCTTGCCCTCCGCATTTCCTCTGCTTGCGGCGCTCATCGTGGCCTGGCGTTGGCCATTGTGGGGTAGCGCGGCCTACTTTTGCGTGGCGGTATTTTTTACCGTATTTTTTGCCACGTACCGCGTGCCAACCAGCTTTCTCCTCATCTCAGTCCCGGCATTGGTGCTCAGCCTCCTCTTTTATCTGGCAGCCCAAAAAACCCGCAGGCAGCCTGCCGTGTAAGGATCTTTAAGCTACCGATGATCAAGAAAATAAAAAATAAGTACGTGGTCCTGTCCGAAAAAGGCGACCGCTCCTTTGGCGAGTACAAAACCCTGGCCGAGGCCAAAGTGCGCCTCGGCCAAGTAGAGTTCTTCAAGCACCGCGCAGCCAAAAAGAAGAGGTAGTTAGTATCCTCTGTATTTATAGGGTTAGAATAGAGAATATGTTAGATATTTCGCAGTTATTCCATATATTCTTTTGGCCGGTAGTAATACTACTTGCCTTTATCCTCGTTACAGCACTTGCAGTTCTATTTTTTGGAGGGAAAGAAGAACCGGATTTATCTGTCTATGAAAAAAGGCCTTATTTGTTTGATACCAAGACCGAATTAGAGTTGTTCAATATCTTGCTCGAGTTGTTTGGCGATAAATTTTATATTTTTCCACAGGTAGCATATAGTCATATTGTGCGAGTAAAAAAAGAACTCCCTTATCGGGAAAGATTTGGGTATTTGAGTAGGATTAATAAAAAATCAGCAGATTTTGTTTTGTGTGACAAGGTGCAAGTAGTGCCTCAACTGGTCATAGAGTTAGATGGCAGTAGTCATCAATTACCTAAAAGAATAGAGAGGGATGGATTTGTCGATGGAATTATGACGGTGACAGGTTTGCCAATTCTCCACATCAAGACTGAAAAAATGGACAAAGAATTTGTAAAAGGGGAGGTTAATAGAGTACTAAGTCTCCAATAGCTAAATTCCCTATATTTGATAGGGTAAAGCTACATGGCCGATATAAAGGATTTGATAAAACTCGTACAGGAGTTTCGAGATGCAAGAGACTGGAAACAATTTCACAATCCTAAGGATTCGGCTATTTCTCTTACTTTAGAAGCAGCGGAGGTTTTAGAGCATTTTCAGTGGAAAAATAAGGAAGAAATGGAGGCTTATGTTAAGTCTCATAAAATCGAAATAGGGGAGGAGTTGGCAGATGTGCTCTACTGGGTTTTTCTTATGGGTAACGATTTAGATATTGATCTCTCACAAGCATTTCTTGAAAAGCTAAAAAAGAATAACGAGAAATATCCTGTAGATAAGGCAAAGGGTAACCATAAGAAGTACACAGAGTTGTAAAGTTATGACCCAGATTCAGACTTTTCCTTTCGAGCGTGATAAGTTTGAACTACTTAAGGACTTTCAATATGGCTTAAACTGGCCAGTCGTCTATATCCAGGAAAACGGCAAGGAGATGTACATAGGTCAGACGACAAACGTATATAGCCGAAGCAAACAGCATTATGAAAATCCAGACCGTGCTCGTTTAAAAAGGATTCATGTAATAACTGACGAGGAGTTTAATTTGTCGTCGGCTTTCGACTTTGAGTCACTTTTAATTCAACATATTTCGGCTGAGGATTCATACAAATTACAAAATGGTAATGGTGGATTAATTAATCACAACTACTACGATAAAGAAAGATATTTAGCAAAGCTCGAGGTAATTTGGGCAAAGCTTAAAGAAAAGAGCTTAGTTAAGCAGGAATTAGATGTAATTAGGAATAGTGAATTTTTTAAATATTCTCCATACAAGGCACTAACCGAAGATCAATTGACGGTTGCAAATGAATTGGAAGAAAGGTTGATAGCCGGTAAGATAGCGACTCATATCGTTCATGGCGACCCGGGTACAGGTAAATCTATTCTTGCACTGTACCTTTTAAAACATCTAAAAGAGCGAGAAGAAACGAAGCATTTGAAGGCTGCCTTGGTAGTTCCAATGAGCGGGCTTCGCAGTACGTTGCAAAGAGTTTTAAAAAGAGTACCCGGCTTGGGTGCTGAAATGGTAATTGGACCCAGTGATGTGATGAAGCAAAAATACGATTTGCTTATTGTGGATGAAGCTCATCGGTTACGTCGCAGAGTGAACCTAGCCAATTTTGGCTCGTATGACCAAACCAATATAAAACTTGGGCTTCCTAAGGACGGCACACAACTAGACTGGATTATGGCTAGCTCTAAACAGCAGATTTTCTTTTATGATAAAAAACAAAATATAGTGCCGGGCGACGTCCGTGCAGAAGATTTTGAGAAATTAAATGCAGATCATTTTGAATTGTCGAGTCAGATGCGCATTGCCGCAGGCGATAATTACCTACAGTTTGTGGACGAACTACTTGCAGGTAATAGTGTAAGTGATCAAAAATTCTCTAACTACGAGTTAGAAATGTATGATGATATACGTAAAATGGTTGCGGATATCAAAGAAAAGAATACAAAATATGGACTAGCTCGAGTTGTTGCGGGCTATGCTTGGTCTTGGAATACCAAAAATGGTGGTGAAGGACATGATATTGAAATTGATGGACTAAAGTTAATTTGGAACAGTACCAATATTGATTGGGTAAATTCTCCCAACTCTATAAACGAGGTTGGCTGTATTCATACGGTCCAAGGATATGACCTAAATTATGCAGGAATTATTATTGGCCCTGAACTCTCGTATGACGAAAGTGCAAATGCGTTGGTTGTGGATGAAAAGAAGTATAAGGATATAAACGGAAAGCGATCAATATCTGATCCAGCAGAATTACAGAGATATGTAATAAATATTTATAAGACCTTACTTACTCGGGGTATAAAGGGTACATATATATATGTTGTTGATGAGAAGCTGCGTAAGCATTTTTCTCATATGTTGTCTGGACTTAAAAATGAGCCGAAAAAATCATATTCAGGTATTGTTAAATCTCCCATAACGAGAGAAATGATAAGTATTCCTCTAGTAGGATCTGCGCCAGCAGGTTCTCCTTTGTTAGGAGAACAAAATGTAGAGGAATATATTATGGTTGAAAAATCAAAACTCAAGCCGGGCTTTACCTATTTTATTTTACGAGTAGATGGTGACTCTATGAATCTCGCAGGTGTTAATGATGGAGATCTCGTTCTATGTCGCCAACAATTAAAAGCTGATACAGGAGACAGGGTTGTGGCTTTGCTTGGCGAGAATGTGACAATAAAAATGTACGACAAAAAGGACGGTCATCGTATTTTATTGCCCAAAAGTACTAATAAAATACATCAACCGATTATCCCTGAAGAAGGAGATAGTGTGCTTGGAATTGTACAGGAAGTACTTGAGGACCTAGAATAGCTTGATGCCTCCCATCTCTAAAACCACCTTTTTGGATTTTCTTTTTTGCCCTAAGAATTTATGGCTCAAGCTGCATAAGCCTGAGCTTTTAGCGCAATAAGCTGCGCAATACATATAACTAGCTCCCCATACCCGCTCCTTTACCGCAGTCTTTCTTTTTGCCTTTCACTTCTTTTTCTTATGCTAGTGTTTTGCAAAACACTGCAATAAGCGGTAGGCTGGGGCGCATGAATTTGCAAACAGATGCCCGCAAGCTCGAGAGGGTTATTAAAGGGTTTGCCAGCCATAGGCGCCTGCAGATACTTGATCTGCTCAGCCGCCAGAGCGAGCTATCGGTATTAGACATAGCGGAGAGGTTACAGATGGGGTATGAAAATGCCTCAGACCATGTGCGCAAAATGGCCGTTGCCGGCTTATTACTAAAGCGCAACGAGGGCCCCGCAGTGCGCCACAAACTCACACCCCGCGCCGAGTCTATACTAGTGTTTTGTAAAACACTGCAATAGCAACCGGTGCTGCTGGTCACGCTGCCAGCTTGCTTTACTTGGGTTAACGCGGGATATTTGATTGGCTAACACTCACACTTACACAACCATGCCTCCAATCTCTAAAACCACCTTTCCGGCACTGTTTGCAAGATAATGAAGAATAAAAAGAAGACCTCCCCAACGCGGGGAGGTTTTTTATTTTGCGCGCTGCAGTTATTTGGCGGGTTTTTTCTTTGCGGCTCTGATCTTCGCCCATCGAGCCGAGGCGGCGAGGCTCCGGTTGTTTTTGACCTTACCCGCCTTTTTCTTAACCGACGTACGGCGTTTTTTCTTGGCTGGTGCCGCTATTGCCGCGACCTTTCGTTTTTTGCGCGGAGTGTAAGCCTTTTGCCGGAGCATTGCTGTGCCGGGGCCGGCAAATACCTTTTTAAACTTTTGGCATTCGCTCTTCGCAAAGTCGACCACTCGCACCATCAGCAGCTTGTTTTCGACCAGAAGGGTCGAAGTCTTTTCGTCCAAGCCTGCACTGCGCAGGGCATTCCAAAACGTACTTGCTTTCATGGTCCTACTCTCTACTTGTTACAGGGTTTTACCGATGATACTTTACCGCATTATACTCCACTGTCAAGGGATACTCTTATGGATTTGGATTCAGGTAAGGACAAGTACTTAACACTTGCTTTCCGGCGGCGGATGAGGGATATTTGCCAGTGCTCACTCTATCTATGCCCCCGATTTCTAAAACCACCTTTTTGGATTTTCTTTTTTGCCCTAAGAATTTATGGCTCAAGCTACATAAGCCTGAATTATTAGAAAAGTTTACTATGTCCGAGTATGAGCAGCATTTGCTCGAGGAGGGTAACGAGGTCGAGCGGTATGCCCGCAAGTTATTTCCAACCGGAGTCGAGGTTAAGGCCTATGGCTCTTTGGGGGTGATCGAGACCGAGGAGCTTATTAAACAGGCCACTAAAGGAGAGGGTGCCGGCAGCGTTATATTCCAGGCGACTTTTATTAACGACGGATTTTTGGCCCGCAACGACGTTTTAGAGTACGATGCTGAAAGCAAAAAGTGGAATTTGTACGAGGTAAAAGGTACCAGTGCTGTGCGCGAGGGCGGTAAGGACAAAAACCATCTCGACGACTTGGCATTTCAGGCGTCGATCCTGCGCCGCGCTAATATGCCAATGGGCAAGTGCTTTGTAATGCACCTAAACAATACATATGTACTGCAAGGCGAGCTGAACTTGCGTCAGCTGTTTACTATTGAAGACGTAACCGACAAAGTGCTCGAGCGGTTAAATATGGTCGAGGCACAGATGGAAACGGCGCTGGATTATTTAGCACAAGAAAAAGAGCCCGTTGGCGGCTGTGAGTGTATATATGTTGGCCG
>CAIJVL010000042.1 GCA_903824155.1 Candidatus Adlerbacteria bacterium | reverse complement strand
CGTGCAGATTGGTGCCCTTGGATTTTTATGGGCTGAACTATTTCACCAGGACCTGCATGATTTCCTGCCATTCTTTTCGATCGGTCTGGTGATATGGAGCTTTTTGTCTCGTGCTTTTTATTGCCGTATTGCGCGGCAACCGCAAACGGCAGCTGCAGCAAATTGTCGTTCTTATCGGCACCATCTTTATTATTTTTAACGGCCTCTACTTTTTTGATATTATCCCGCCCGTGCCGCTCTCGTTAAAGGACATCGGCGTGTACCATTCGGTATTAAAATCATCGACCGGCGACTATTTGGTGCTGTACGAGCCGGCGCCGTGGTACGTCTTTTGGCGCGATACGTCGGCGACTTTGCATTACGAACCGGGGCAGAGCGCGTACTGCTTTTCATCCGTGTATGCGCCAACACAGCTTAGTACTCCCATTTACCACGTGTGGGAATATTACGACGCTGCAAGTAAAGGCTGGATAACCGAGTCGCGCATCTCGTACAGCATCTCCGGCGGCCGCTCCGACGGTTATCGCGGCTTTAGCGCAACAGCTGCGCTCATGCCCGGAGAGTGGCGCTGCGATGTTGAAACCGCAAGCGGCGCGCTCATTGGCCGGATATCCTTTACCGCAATAGAGGCGACCACCTCGGTGCCGCTCCAGACTGCAACCCTGTAAGCTCTGTGGTAACGTACTTTATATGCAAGGGAAATTTATAGTAATTGAGGGCGGCGACGGCGCGGGCAAAGACACGCAGATAGAGCTGCTTAAAAAAGACTTTCCTGACTTTGTGTATACGCGCGAGCCCGGAGGAACACCGCTTGGAAAAGAACTGCGCGAGATTGTTTTGCACGAAAAGTACGGCAGCTTGCCGCTTTTAACCGAAGCATTTTTATTTTTGGCAGATCGCGCACAGCACGCGGCCGAGCTAGTTGCGCCGGCGCTTGCGGCAGGGAAGAGTGTCATATCAAACCGCTCGTGGGTGTCCATGATGGCGTACCAAATTTATGGGCGCAATCAACCCGAGCTTAAGCCAATTGTCGAAGCATCGGTTGCCGAGATTTATAAAAACGCACCGATTGATTTAGCTATCATTTTAGACTTGCCATCTGAAGTAGGCTTGCATCGCCAAAGGGAAGCCGGCAAAGCATTTGATGTAATGGAGCAGATGTCTCTGGAGGACCGCACCAAAATCCGCGACGGCTTTCTGGAAACTGCCAAAACCCTCCCGCAAGCTAAAGTAATAGACGCCAACCGCCCCGTTGAAGAGGTATACAAAGACGTCAAAGCGGCGGTAGAAGCAGTCCTAAAATAGCCTTATTTTAAGTGGTTTCTTGGCTATTGACATTTACCCATATTTGGTATATAATGTAACAGGTAGATAAGGGCTGCATTCCGCAGCCCTGTTTTTAAAAGGGGTGAGCAATGACCAAATTTTCAATCGAAGCTCTGAACAAGCGCTTTGACGACAAATTGATCGAGCGAATGAACGCTGTGCCCGATCAGAAGTATACGCTGCGCTTCTGGCAGCCGATCAAGGAGACTGTTCTGAACGCTCATACGCATGGGAATCTCCGCGATGAAGTGCGCAAGACATTCATCCGATTGTGTCCGTATCGCGATCTGGTCATCGAAGTGCGCCAAGAGACAAGGATCTTCCCGGAGAAGGTTCTGTCTTTCTCGGATGCTTCGAAGAAGAGCGCCGACGAAAAGGCCCGTAAGGCTTCGCAGGAGAACGAGCAGCAGAAGACCGCGTAACCATTGCTACATCGTTCAACTTATACAGGCCATCCATACGGATGGCCTGCTTTTTTTATACCCCTCGTTCTGTTACTCTGGTGTAGTGATTAAGGCAGATATAGAACAGGCAATTAAAGAGGCACTTAAGAGTCTTGGCGCTGGCGAAGTAAAATTTGCCGTCGAGCGGCCGGGAGAAATGGAACATGGCGATTATGCTACCAACGCTGCCTTGGCTGCTGCAAAACTACTCAAGAAGAATCCCCGCGAAGTTGCCGAACAGCTGAAAGAAAAACTTGTCTCACATCTACCCTCCACCGCAGACGGCATCGGCGTATCTGTCCAACAAGTTTTTCTTCCAGCCGTTGAACGTGTGGAAGTCGCGGGCGCGGGGTTTATTAACTTTTTCTTAACGCGCGAGGCTGTTACTAAAGAGGTTGAAGCTGCCGCAACTGAAGGCGAGTGGGGCGGCAATGACTTGTATAAAGGTAAAAAAATAATGGTCGAGTACACCGACCCAAACCCTTTTAAAGAGTTCCACATTGGACACCTGATGAGTAACGCAATAGGCGAGAGCATTGCGCGCATTTTAGAGCATGCGGGGGCAACGGTTACCCGCGCCAACTACCAGGGCGATGTTGGCCTCCACGTTGCCAAAGCTATTTGGGGCAAAATGCAAAAGCCCGAGCTTGCCTGGGGTTCCGCATATGCATATGGCTCGGCCGAGTACGAACAAAATAAAGAGGCAATAGATTTGATAAACAAGCAGGTGTACGAAAGTGATAACAGTATTGCGGCGCTGTATGAAGAGGGCCGCAACTACTCTTTGGAGGAGTTTGAAAAGATCTACGCAATACTCGGCACGAAGTTTGATAAATACTTTTTTGAAAGCGAGTCTTGGCAGGTGGGCCTAGAGCTGGTTAAGAAAAACATCGGCAAGGTGTTTGAAGAGAGTGAAGGAGCTATTGTGTACAAAGGCGAGCAAGACGGCTTGCATACACGCGTTTTTCTTACAAAGGCAGGGCTTACAACGTATGAGGCTAAAGATTTAGGTCTGCTTAAACTTAAAGAAGAGACAGACAACTTTGACATGTCTATTACCGTGACGGCAAGCGAGCAGAAGGAATACTTTAAAGTAGTGCTCGCTGCTGCAAAGAAAATTGATGAGATTAAAGATATTGCCAACAAAACAACGCATGTAACGCACGGCATGATGCGCTTTGTCGAGGGCAAAATGTCATCGCGCACTGGTAATGTTATTACCGGAGAGTCTTTGCTTAAGGATTTGATGGAGGATGCTAAGGAAAAGATGCAGGGTAGGGAGCTGGCCGACACTGAAAAAGTGGCCGAACAAGTTGCGGTGGGCGCAATTAAATACACGGTGCTTAAGCAAGGCAGCGGCAAAGATATTATCTTTGACCCTGAAAAATCGCTTTCGATAGAGGGAGACTCCGGCCCGTACCTGCAGTATGCGCATACGCGGGCGCTTTCGCTTATCAAAGCTGCCAAAGAGGCCGGGGTTGAGGGTGGAACCGATAGTAAACCTGAACATGCCAACGCGCTTGAGCGCACCCTCGTGCATTACCCAGATGTGGTTGCGTATGCCGCCAAAGAACTCGAGCCTCATTATCTAACAACCTACCTTACCGAATTGGCTGCGGCGTTTAACAGCTGGTATGCCAGCGGCAAAATTATCGGCAGTGAAAACGAAAAGTATGGCATCCTCCTTGCAACAGCAGTCGAGCAAACCCTAGCCAAAGGCCTGCAAGTGTTAGGCATCGGAGCCCCCGAGCAGATGTAAAGTTGAGATAAGACTGAGCAAAAAGGCCTTATGTTTGGTATATTTTAGTAATGGACGATTTGAAGCAGGGCGGGGAGGAGGTGTTGCACAACATCCCCTCGCCCAAAGGTCCTTTGGCTGCACGCGAGGAAGAGGTGCTGGCCTTTTGGAACAAACATCACATTTTTAAGAAGTCGCTCAAAAAGCACGCGCCCAAAGGCGAGTATGTGTTTTACGACGGGCCGCCCTTTGCAACAGGCTTGCCGCACTACGGCCATTTGCTGCAAAGCGCTATCAAAGACGCCGTGCCGCGCTACCGCACGATGCAGGGCTACCGCGTCGAGAGGCGTTGGGGCTGGGACTGCCACGGCTTGCCGCTCGAAAATCAAATAGAGCAAGAGCTAGGTTTTAAAGTTAAGCGCGATATCGAGCAGTACGGTGTTGAAAATTTTAATGAAAAGGCCAGGTCAGCCGTACTACGCTATGCCGATGATTGGAAAAAGATCATTCCGCGCATAGGCCGCTGGGTTGATATGGACAATGACTATCGCACGATGGACTCTTCCTACACCGAGAGCGTATGGTGGGCTTTTAAATCTTTGTATAACAAGGGACTCATTTACGAGGGCTTTAAAGCGATGGCGTACTGCCCGCGCTGCGGTACAACACTATCTAACAACGAGGTTGGCTTGGGCTACAAAGACATTGACGATGTTGCGGTTACGGTAAAGCTGCCGCTGGTAGATGAGCCGGGCACCTCGCTGTTAATTTGGACCACCACGCCGTGGACCTTACCAGGCAACACGGCGGCTGCGGTTAACTCGGACGCTATGTATGTAAAAGTAAAAGTAGGGGAGGAGTTTGTAATACTTGCAAAAGATCTACTGGAGAAAGTTGCCTCCCAGCTACCCTCCGCCGCAAGCGGCATCGGCGTATCTGTCCACCAACTTTCTCCATCCAATGTCGTCGGTGAATTTCTCGGAAAAACGCTAGTTGGCAAAAAGTACGAGCCGCCGTTCGATTATTTTTCCGCGAAGGGCGGATCCGGAGGAAAAAATGAGCTGCACAAGCACAAGACGCACGCGTTTAAAGTGTATGCTGCAAGCTACGTTACGATGGACAGCGGTACCGGCATCGTGCACTTGGCACCGGCCTTTGGCGCCGAGGACCTAGAGCTGGCGCAAAAAGAAAAGGTGCCGCTCATACACCACGTTACCGACGAGGGCAGGTTTATCGCAACCGTTACAGACTTTGCGGGTCTGCTGGTTAAACCAAAGGGCAATCCTCGCGAGACTGATGAAAAGATAGCCGCATTTTTGGATAGTAAAGGAATCCTCTTTGCGCAGGAAAAGATAAAACATGCGTACCCGCACTGCTGGCGGTGCGATACGCCGCTTTTAAATTGGGCGGCCAACTCGTGGTTTGTCAAAGTAGCAATGCTTAAAAATAAATTAATTGCTGAAAATAAAAAAGTCGGGTGGGTGCCGGAGCATGTGGGCACCGGCCGCTTTAATAATTTGCTCGAGAGCGCGCCGGACTGGGCAATATCGCGCAGCCGCTATTGGGGCGCGCCGATACCCATGTGGCGCCACAGCAAAACAAAGCAGATAAAAGTAATAGGCTCGGTCGAGGAACTTTTGCCCATGGTGCGCAAAAGCGGCAACAAGTACTTTGTGATGCGCCACGGCGAAGCGCGCGGCAACGTGGAGGGATTTTTAAATTCGACCAACAATATCGAAAATCACCTGACCGACGCCGGCAAAGCACAAGTGCGTGCGACAGCACAAGAATTAAAAGGGAAGAGAATCGATACCATTGTTGTATCACCGATAAACCGCGCGCAAGAAACCGCTCGGCTCATGTGCGATGCGTTGAATCTTGACCCTTCGCAGATAATGACCGATACGCGTCTTAGCGAAGTGCATTTGGGCGATAAGGATGGCATGGCTCTGCCCGAATGGGAGGCTCTTTTTGGTATGCTTTCGGATAAATTTAACAAGGCGATGATCGGCGGGGAAACGTACACGCAGGTGCACAAGCGCATAGGCGAATTTCTTTTTGATATTGAAAGCCGCTACACAGGCAAAAATATTTTAATAGTGACGCACGGCACGCCGGCGTGGCTTATGACCGAAATAGCCTCGTACACGCCGCTCGCAGTCGTTAAAGTGCGCGAGCATCGGGGCAATGTGCTTAGGACGGCCGAGTGGTGCGAGGTCATGTTTACCCCGTATCCGCACAACCGCGAGTTTGAGCTCGACTTGCACCGCCCGTACATCGACGAGGTGCCTCTGGGCGACGCGATGCAAGGCCACTGGCAGCGTGTGCCCGACGTGTTCGACTGCTGGTTTGAAAGCGGCTCGATGCCGTACGCTCAGAGCGGCTATCCTAAAAATAAATCACAATTTAACCCTAAAGCTTGGCTAGGGCTAAAACCAAAAGGATATCCCGCCCATTTTATCGCCGAGGCTATCGACCAGACGCGCGGATGGTTTTATTCGCTTATCGTGCTCGGCGTAGGATTGTTTGGCAAATCGCCGTACAAACAGGTGATAACCACCGGGCTGGTCTTGGCCGAAGACGGCCGCAAGATGTCGAAGAAGCTTAAAAATTATCCTGACCCGATAGAGTTGATAGAGAAGTATGGCGCTGACTCGCTGCGTTACTACATGCTCTCCTCGGGCCTCATACGCGGAGAAGATCTGCGTTTTAAAGAGCGCGGCGTGGATGAGGTGTCCAAAAAACTTTTGATGCGCTTGGATAATGTTAGATCGTTCTACGAACTCTATGTTGGGGAGGCGGGAGAAAAGGAAGGGAGTAGGCAATACTCGGTTGCGGAGCATGAGCGAAGCGATCCGACGCAGAGAGTGTTGCCTACTCCCGCACCGCACGTTCTCGATCGCTGGATACTTTCGCGCCTCGGAGAACTTATAGAAGAATCCACCAAAGGGTATGAGTCTTATGAATTAGATAACGCAACGCGTCCGCTTGCCGGCTTTATCGACGACCTTTCGACTTGGTACGTGCGCCGCTCGCGCGATAGATTTAAGGAGGAAGGCGAGGACAAACAGCAAGCGCTCGCCACTTTGCTTACTATTTTAAAGACGACTGCACTTGTGATGGCACCAGTGATGCCGTTTTTTGCTGAAGATTTGTATCAAAAAACTCGCAACCAAGATGACCCGCAAAGCGTGCACCTATGCAATTGGCCCGACGCCTTGCCGATAGATAAAGAGTTACAAAAGCAAATGGAGCAGACCCGCAAGCTTGCCTCAACGGGTTTGCAGATGCGCGAGAAGGCGGGCATCAAGCTGCGCCAGCCTCTGGCGATGATGAAGGCGAAGGAGGTCCCTTCAAATACCGCATTGATAGAAGTGCTTAAAGATGAACTAAATATAAAAGAGGTCGAGGCTGACGCAACGCTTGAGGAAGAGATGTGGCTCGACACCGAATTGACTCCCGAGTTGCGCGAAGAGGGGTCGGTGCGCGACCTGGTGCGCCAAATACAAGGCTGGCGCAAAGAGCAAAATATGCAGATGAGCAATCGCCCAGCCTATACGCTCGCGGGAAGCGACGAAGAAAAACAAATTGCAAAAAAATACAAGAAAGAAATTGTTGAGCAAACGGGCCTCTCTGACCTGGTTGTAGACTAGTACGTACATGCACCAGATACATATCACCGAGGGAATTGTCTTGGGCAAACGCGGGGTAGGCGAGGCCAACACGCTCGTGTTTGTGCTGACACAAAAGCTGGGGCTTATTCGCGCGGCAGCGCGCTCGACAAGAGTAGAGAAATCAAAGCTGCGCTACGGGCTCGAGCCGTTAACGTTTGCGCGCTTTTCGTTTGTGCGCGGCAAACACGAGTGGCGTCTGGTGGGGGTAGAAAATGCTTCGCATGTAGCCGTGGGTTCAAGCGCGCTGCGCCGCCAAGCTGCGGGACGTATAGCAAAGCTGATCACGCGCCTTGTGCAAGGCGAAGAGCCAGTGCCGGCATTGTTTACCATTCTTGCGGAAGGTTTGATGTTTTTGGCCAATGCGGCCAACGATCAAGACGCACAGGCTATTGAAACGGTCTTGGTCTTGCGCATCCTTTCGCAACTAGGCTACCTGCCACATACGCCCGAGCTTAAGCCGTTTATATCCGACCAGCTCTTTTCAATCGAGCTTGCAGCGGCCGCAGCACAATCCCGCAGCCTCCTTGTAAAAGCGATAAACGAATCCCTCCAGCAAAGCGGTTTGTAAATGCTATACTTTTGTAATGCCGCCGGATAGGGAGGGGACTGGAGATGAAATAGAGAAGCTTAAGAAAAAGCTCTACTCCCGCGCGTCCAAGGACAAGCCAATGGACGACATCCGCGCGCCGCTCACCCCAAAAGAGGTTGATGAGGTGCCTAAGACCTTTCAAAAGCCTCCTGAAGATGAAGCTCCAAAACCGATCGTGCCACCCATTGCTGCACTTATGACTACCCGTAAAAAAGGAATGCCCTTTGCCGCAAAGTTTCTCATAGGCTCGGTTGCCTTTTTTATTCTCGCCGCAGGAGCGGCCGTGTACCTCTTTTTGGGCGGCGGCAATGTCATATCGCCTCAAAATATCGATATACAGGTGGTCGCGCCCAGTTTGGTAGATAGCGGCAAGCAGGGAGCAATACAGGTAATAATCGACAATCGCAATAGTTCCGCACTAACACTTGTTGATATGCTGGTTGATTATCCGGATGGCACTCGCGATCCCGCTAACCCGACGAGCGCACTCACGCATATACGCGACAGCATCGGCACCATTAACAGCGGCCAGCAGATAAAGCAAAATGTCGACGGCATCTTTTACGGTGCCGAAGGGTCGGCTCAAAAGGTAACCGTAACGCTCGAGTACAGCGTGGCCGGCTCCAATGCCGTATTTGAAAAGACGGCCGAGGCCGACTTTCGTATTGGCTCTTCGCCCATCTCCCTTTCTATAAATACGCCCGACACCGTCGTGGCGGGGCAATCATTCCCGATAGACATTACCGTGCAGAGCAACGCCACGACGCCGCTCCAGAACGTAGTAGTGCAAGGGCAGTATCCGTTTGGATTTAGCGCGGTAAGCGCAACGCCGACGGCAGCTGCCGGCGGAACATTTTGGCAGCTCGGTACGATGCAGCCGGGCTCTTCTGAAGTGATACATTTGGTTGGTTCGATTAACGGCCAAGAGGGCGACGCCAAAGTGCTGCGCTTTGTGGTTGGTTCTAACACCGACCCGACCGATACGACTATCGAAGTGCCGGTCTTGACCGTGCCGCAAACGGTCACGGTGCATAAGCCGTTTATTACGGCAAGCATTGCGATTAACGGGCAAAGCTCTGACGGCGGTAAAACGATCGCAGTGGCTCAGGGTGCCGCGCTGCAAGGCATCATTACGTGGAAAAATAATCTGTCCACTGCCGTTTCAAACGCGCAGTTTGTATTGACGCTTAAAGGTCCTTCGCTCGATAAGAATTCGGTTGGCTCGTCCAACGGCTTTTATCAATCGCAGACTAATACGATTACCTGGGGGCCGACGCAAGACGCGTCCCTTGGTACGGTACCGCCGGGCGGCACGGGGCAGCTGCAGTTTTCTTTCTCTACGTTGGCGCCCGGCACCGGGGGTACGTTGGTGACCAATCCGACCATTAACCTTTCTGTAGACGTACAAGGCACGAGCCAAGACTCCACAAGTGGTCCGCAACAGGTGTCTTCTATTGCGACCGCCAATGTTTCTATAGCTTCGCAGTTAACGCTTATTGCGCAGGTGCTGCACTTTACGGGGCCGATTACAAACACAGGCTCGATGCCGCCCAAAGCCGAAGCGGCCACTTCGTACACCATACAGTGGACGGTTAAAAATTCTTCTAATGCTGTTGCAAACGCGGTAGTGTCGGCAGTACTTCCTCCCTATGTGCGCTATGTATCCGCAGGCGCTGTTGGTGTAAGCTACGACGGTAGCAGCCGCACGGTCACCTGGAACCTGGGCGATTTGCCGGCTGGGGTGGGCTACAGCACAGCGGCTAAAGTAATCGACTTCCAAGTGGTGCTGACGCCAAGCATCAGCCAGGTGGGCTCTATCCCGCAGCTGACGGGCCCCGCGGCGCTCAAGGGTCAAGACCGCTATGCGCAGGTAAGCGTTGAGGCCGATGCCAATGCGCCAACCACCCAGCTAACCGAGAGTGGCTTTTCAAGCGGGATGGAAACAGTTTCGCCAAAATAAATAATTCTAGACTTAGATTGTATGCCAGAAAAATCTGCAGAAAAAAATGACCTGATGGAAAAGATAGTGTCACTATGTAAGCGGCGCGGGTTTATTTATCAAGGCTCCGAAATTTACGGCGGCCTTGCCGGCACGTGGGACTACGGGCCTTTGGGCGTTGCACTAAAAAAGAATATCGAAAATTTATGGTGGAAATTTTTTGTTGATTCGCGTGATGATATGTATGGGCTCGACTCGGCAATTTTAATGAATCCTAAAGTGTGGGAAGCGTCGGGACACGTCGGTGGCTTTAACGATCCGTTGGTGACTGACGTTAAAACAAAAAAGCGTTACCGTGCGGACCATCTGCTCGAAGAGGTGGGCGTTAATCCTGCAGGCATGAGCCTCGAGCAAATGGGACAGGTTATAAAGGAGAAAAAAATAAAAAGCCCCGAGGGCAACGAGCTTTCAGTGCCGCAGCAATTTAATATGATGTTTAAGACATCTGTGGGATCGGTGGATGGCTCGGACACAACCGTATACTTGCGCCCCGAGACGGCACAAGGAATGTTTGTAAATTTTAAAAATATTCTCGATACGTATCATCCCAAGCTGCCGTTCGGTATTGCGCAGATTGGCCGCAACTTCCGAAACGAGATAGCCCCGCGCGATTTTATCTTTCGCGTACGCGAACTGGAAATAATGGAGTTCGAATATTTTATAAAAGAGGATACATGGGCTGAAAAGTTTACCTATTGGCAGGAGCAGATGCTGGGCTGGTTTAAGCTTTTGGGTTTTGCCGAAGATGATATCCGCCAGATTGAAATCCCGGACGGCGAGCGCGCGCATTACTCCAAGCGCACGGTGGACTTTCATTTTAAATATCCGCATAAGTTCGACGAAATTGGAGGACTTGCATATCGCACCGACTTTGACCTTAAAAATCATATTGCACACAGCGGCGCTGACTTGCAGTATTTGGACCCGGCTACCAATGAGAAGTTTGTGCCGCATGTGCTTGAGCCCACCTTTGGCCTTGGCCGTCATCTGCTTGCCGTGCTTGTTAAAGCGTATACCGAAGATGAGCTGGGAGGCGAGGGCCGGATCTTTCTTAAATTTCCGCCCCATCTGGCGCCTATTAAAGCAGCCGTATTCCCCTTGCTCAAAAACAAGCCCGAGCTGGTAGCGAAGGCGCGAGAGATTTATACGACACTCAAAAAAGAGATTCCGCAGATCATGTGGGACGACAACGGCAACATTGGCAAGCGCTATCGCAGGCAGGACGAAATAGGTACGCCGTGGTGCATCACGGTCGACTTTGATACTCTCGGCGAGAATCCTGAATTGAGGGATACCGTCACGTTGCGCCATCGCGACACTGGTGCACAAGAGAGAGTCGCCGTTGCCGATTTGGTTAAACTGATACAAAAGAGCATAGAGGCCTAGTGTGGTATATTGGGTTTTATGGAAGGCCGCCATGTAAGCGTCAATATCACCGCTGGCAGCATCATCAAGGCCATACTTTTTGCCCTGATGATGTTTCTTTTGTGGTACCTGCGCGACATCGCACTGGTGGTGCTGACCGCTATCGTGCTTGCTTCGGCCATGGAACCGGCGATTCGGTTCTTTATGCGCAACAACCTACCGCGCCTCGTGGCCATCATTGTGCTGTATCTTTTCATCGGCGTCATTTTCTTTGGCGTTATGTTCTTTTTCATACCGCCGGTCTTAACCGACGCCTCAAACCTGCTTAAGCAGCTGCCGCAAACGATTTCGGGCCTTAACTTGGACCAAATAAGCCACGGTTCGCCGTGGAGCCAATTCACGTCGACGTTCTCTGCCGCCGACCTATTACAAAACCTCTCTTCGACCATCAGCAGCACGACAGGCGGAGTCTTTTCGACCGTGTCGGCGTTCTTCGGCGGGCTTACCTCTTTTGTGCTGGTGGTTATCTTTTCGTTTTACTTTTGCGTGCAAGAGACGGGTGTCGATGACTTTTTGCGCATTGTGACGCCGGTCGACAATCAAGCGTATGTGCTCAACCTGTGGAAGCGCTCGCAGGACAAGATAGGCAAGTGGATGCAGGGGCAGATAGTGCTCGCGCTTATCATCGGCGTCTTGGTGTTTTTGTGTCTGTTTATCTTTGGAGTGCCGCATCCGCTTTTACTTGCGGTGCTTGCCGCCGTGTTCGAGCTTATCCCGGTCTTCGGGCAATTTTTGGCGGCAATACCGGGCGTTGCTGTGGGTTTTGCCGCGGGTGGCGCAGGCGAAGCCCTGTGGGTAGCGCTCATTTATGTGGTGGTGCAGCAGTTCGAGGCAAACCTCATCTACCCAGTGGTGGTCAAAAAGGTCGTGGGAGTACCGCCTTTGCTGGTCATTTTGGCGCTGCTTATCGGATTTAAACTATTTGGTTTTCTCGGCGTGCTCCTTTCAGTGCCGCTCGCAGGCGCTCTGCAAGAGGTGGTGTCCGACATCGACCGTCGCAAGACGCGCGCGCTCGAGCGCCAGGGCCTTGCGCCCGACGGCTCGGCAGAGTAGTTTGAATAGATGGCTGACAAGAAGTTTTACATAACCACTCCTATTTTTTATCCAAATGCCAAGCTGCATTTGGGGCATGCGTACACCACAACGCTCAGCGATATTTTGGCTCGCTACCATCGTTTAATGGGCGAGAAGACGTACTTTTTAACCGGCTCGGATGAAAATACCCAAAAGATGGTCGAGGCTGCCCGCAAAGAAGGGAAGGAGCCGTTGGTATTTTTAGACGAAATAGTGTCAAAGTTTTCTTCTTTATTTAAAGAGCTCGATATTTCCTACGATCAATTTATCCGTACCACCGACCAAAAAGCGCATTGGCCGGGCGCGCAAAAGCTTTGGGGAAAGTTGGCAGACTCGGGCGATATATATAAAAAAGGGTACGAAGGCTTGTACTGCGTCGGCCACGAGGCTTTTATTACCGAAAAGGATTTAGTAGACGGCAAATGCCCCGACCATGGCACAGTGCCTGAGTTTTTAAAGGAGGAGAATTATTTCTTTAAGCTCTCCAAATACACGGAGCCTATCAAAGCAAAAATACTGTCGGGCGAGCTGGAGATTTGTCCGCAAAGCCGCAGAAATGAAATACTCGCGCTGCTCGAAGAGGGGCTCGAAGACGTGAGTTTTTCGCGTCCGCGCAAAGCCGATTGGCCGCAAGGGCTTGGCGTGCCCGTGCCGGGCGACAATTCGCAGGTGATGTACGTCTGGTGTGACGCTTTGGCCAACTATATTACGGCGCTTGGCTATGCAAACGAGGGAGATTTGTACAAAACGTTTTGGCCCGCCAATGTGCAGGTACTAGGCAAAGACATTTTGCGCTTTCATGCGGCTATTTGGCCGGCGATGCTTATCTCGGCCGGCGTGCCTTTGCCAAAAGCGCTGCTGGTGCACGGTTTTATCACCTCCGGCGGAAAAAAGATGAGCAAAACGCTCGGCAATGTTATCGATCCCGAAGAGCTTTTGGCCGAGTATGGCACCGACGCGGTACGCTACTTTTTAGCAAGGCATATCTCGCCGTTTGAAGAC
Organism: Candidatus Adlerbacteria bacterium; assembly: GCA_903824155.1. Classification (GTDB taxonomy): domain Bacteria; phylum Patescibacteriota; class Minisyncoccia; order Phycocordibacterales; family SBAW01; genus GWA1-54-10. The sequence continues at coordinate 4,079 of CAIJVL010000042.1, read as the reverse complement.
GGTGACATAACCCGCGAAGCGTTTAAAGACGCATACAACGCCGACTTGGCCAACGGCCTCGGCAACTTGGTCGCGCGCATCATGAAGCTTGCCGAGGATAACTTGGAGAGGGGCGCCCGCCCCGAGCCGGAGGAGTTTCCCCATGAATATACCGATGCTCTTAAAAAATTTGAGGTTAACAAAGCAGCCGACGTTATTTGGGAGCGCATCAAACTTTTAGATCAGCAGATAACCGACACGGCGCCGTTTAAAGTAATAAAGACCAATCCCGAAGAGGGAAAAGAATTGATTTTGGCGCTCACGCAAGAGTTGTATGGTATCGGCCGCATGCTCAACCCTTTCATGCCTACAACCAGCAAGATAATTAAAGAAGCCATCGTTAACAATAAAAAGCCCGGCAACCTGTTTGTTCGTAAAGAGTAATATTTGCATGGACTATTTCGACTCCCATTGCCACCTGCAGCTTTCGCAATTTGATGAGGACCGCGAGGCGGCTTTGGTGCGCATGCAGGAACATAAGACTGGAGGTGTGGTAGTTGGCACTGATTACGCCATGAGCGTTGCGGCCGTAGAGTTGGCAAAACAACATGATTTTTTGTGGGCAGCGGTCGGACTCCACCCCAATGACAACGCAGACGAGCTGTTTGATAGCCCTGCGTACGAAAAGTTAGCGCGCGATCCGAAAGTGGTTGCGATAGGCGAGTGCGGCTTGGATTATTTTAGAGGCGGCGGCACGTTCGAAGAAAAAACAACGCAACGGATGCGCTTTGAAATGCAAATAGAGCTGGCCGCAAAGGTGGGGAAGCCACTCATCATCCACTGCCGCGATTCTCAGCAGAGAATCGCAAATATAACTAGTGCGCACGAAGAAATGCTTAACATATTGGGTCAGCGTAAGTTAGATATTCCGGTCATTATTCATTTTTTTACGGGTACGGGCGAGTTGGCGCAGAAATATGTAGAGTTGGGCTGCTATTTGTCCTTTCCGGGGCCCATAACCTACACCGACATGTACGACCAAAGCATTCTCGACACGCCGATGGACCGGATTTTGTCAGAGACAGACTCGCCATTTGCGGCACCCGTGCCGTACCGCGGCAAGCGCAACGAGCCTTCATATGTGGACCATGTGGTGGCAAAAATAGCTTTAATTAAAGAAATGGATTTGCCCGATGTGGCAGCGCAAATTGTCCAAAACTCTCAAAAGGTCTTTGGTGTTGCAGGGTAGCAACGCCTGTGGTAAAGTGCCTCCATGGCAGATGAATCGCGTTCCGCTCAGGCGGAGCAATCCCAAGCGAGCTCCACCCCTTCTGGGGACTCCCGCCCGGTCTACGAGATCGGGTATCACCTCGTGCCTACTTTGGCCGAGGACAAAGTGCAAGCAGAGGTAGCTAAGATCCGCAAGATGCTTGGCAACGCTGAGATCATTACCGACGAGACGCCGCGCAAAATGACGCTCTCATATGTAGTGGAACGCCCTGGGGCCGGCCGCCGCGAGAAGTACGGCGAAGCCTACTTTGGTTTTATTAAGTTTGCGATCGACAAAGAGCATATCAATGAAATCGAGCAAAAGCTTCGTGCAATGCGCGAGGTATTGCGCTACCTGCTCATACAAACCGTGCGTGAAGAGATTGCCCCGACCCGCCGCGCTGTATTTACCTCTGACCGCCTCGAAGGTGAGACGATAAAAAAGCCGGCCGCTGTGGAAGAGAAGGCAGCCGAGGTGTCGGAAGAGGAGCTTGATAAGAGCATCGACGCAATAGTCGCATAACGAACTTCGTATGTATATCAACAAGGTAATGCTCTACGGCAACTTGACCCGCGACCCAGAGTTGCGCGCTCTGCCTAGCGGCGGCAACGTATGCTCGTTTAGCGTCGCTACCAACCGCGTCTACAAAAAGGCCGATGGCAGCCGCGCCGAGCAGACCGACTACCACAATGTGGTCGTGTTTGGCCGCCAGGCGGACACGTGCAATCAATACCTTAAAAAGGGAAGCTCGGCATACATTGAAGGCCGTCTCCAAACCCGCAGCTGGGACAAAGAGGGGCAGAAGCAGTACCGCACCGAGGTTATTGCAGACCGAGTGCAGTTTGGCCCGCGCTCTTCTGGAGCTTCCGGCGGCGCCGCAAGCGCACCGAGCGCAGGCGAGTTTGAGGGAGGCATGAGCGACGCAGAGGCACCGCAAAAGGCTCCCAAAGACGACGCGATAGATTACCCGGCAGAAGATATTAACCCAGACGACATCCCATTTTAGCTAGCTAAAATAAATAAAAAAAGACTTGCTTTAAAAATATGAAAGAATCACTTAACCCAATCCAGCGCATAGATTACAAGGACATAGAGACTTTAAAGAAGTTTCTTAACCCGCACGGCAAAATAATGCCGCGCCGCCGCACGATGCTGACGGCCGCAAGCCAGCGCAACTTGGCCGAGGCAGTCAAGCGCGCGCGCTTTATGGCGCTCATACCGTACATCGTACGCTAAATTTTTTTACAAAAATAAAAAAAGCCCCGAATTTCTCGGGCTTTTTTATTTTTCTATGACTGTAGGAGTAATACCGACATTTGTTGAAAGTGAAACGCCGCTGCAGGTCATGGTAAAGAGAGTATTGGCATACACCTGCGCTTGTACCGAGCCTTGCACGCCGCTAGTCGGGCTTACGTTGGTACTAAAAGAAGTGGTCGTCGCAGTTTGGCCGATGATGCTGCACGATGCAGGCGGATTGGTAACCGTGTATGTAAGTGTTGCCATACTGCCGCTGCGCACGCGGGTGGGGCCGGTAAAGCCTGTGATAGATATCACCGGCGGCGCTATTGAAGTGACCGTTACGCCCGTAAAATCTATCCAGCCTAAACCCCAGTTGGCCGAGCTGGAGTTGCCTCCGCCGCCCCACACATAGCCGCTTAAGGTGCCGGTGGGTAACCCACCGGGTATTGCGGGGCCATAGGTGCCAGCGTCTCCCGCTTTGGTATTTAAACTTATCCAACCGTCCCAGCCATCGCTGCGCGCGCCGCCGGTGCAGTCGCCGTTTACCGTACCGGCACAAGCGCGCGCCCAGCCGTTGAGTGCCCCGCCAACAATAGTGGCCGAGCAAGTGCCCGACGGGCATCCCGCAAGGTCGCTGGTGTTAAAACTCACCCATCCAATAGGGGGAGCGCCGCCGCCGGAAGATTCTCCTATCCATGCGTAGCCTTTAAGGGTAGTCCCATCGGGGCCAACGGTAACGCCATTGAGCTGCATCAAGCCAATTCCTTCATCGGTACCGCCACTACCTCCGCCGCCTCCCGCCCACGCGTAGCCATTAAGCGCATAGGTATCACTAACCGCTTTTGCAATATCAGGGGTAAAAGGGGAGTGTACAGAGGAACGAACCAGCAACAGCGCGACAAAGATAACTCCCACTAAGGCAGCAAGGCCTACGCGCATTATTTTTTTTGACGCATGCATTTACTCTATTATCGCTCGTACTTACGGTTGAGGCCGTGCTTGGTGTGTATAACTTTTGGGTAGGGGCAGAAGCAAGGAGAGTATACTTGTGGTAATGGATGATATAGAAACAGCCCGTATTCAACGCCTATTGATCTGGGCGATAGGAGTTGTAGTGGTCTTAGGCATTATTGCGGTAGGCGCTTTGTATGCATTGTCTGCATTTACTACGGCACCGGCTATAACTCCGCAGACTGTTTCTACTTCTACCGCGCAAGTAACGCGCGAAAACGCCGTTGATACCTATGTACGTACTGTCGCGTCTACGTCTGATATCACCGCACAAACGCAGGCCGCGCAATACGCACAGGATCAGGCGCAGGCTAAAGCGGTCGATGCTGCCGTAAAAAAAGCGGCGAGCACCAACCCTGCCGCAGACACCAGCGCAACCGACCGGCAAAGCGCCCTGGATGCTTACACAAAGACCCAGCAATCTGGCCACTAGTGTACTTGGGGATTACTTACAAAGAATTATTAAAAGTAAGAGATACTTAAGTACATGAAATTACCCAACAAAACCCTATGGTTTACCGGCGGCGCTGTCGTGGCGTTCTCGCTTAGTCTTGCATTGATCGCCAACGCCGCTTGGACT
>CAIJVL010000041.1 GCA_903824155.1 Candidatus Adlerbacteria bacterium | reverse complement strand
CATCACTTATTTGCCCAGTGGAACGCGCTTGGCGGTGGGCTATCGCGCTGATCGGATTCACAAATTTGACGCCTTCGGCGATGTGGTCGATGACACGCCCAACGCGTGGTCTTTTGGCCTGACGCAAGACCTGGGTGGTGGAAAAAATATTTATGCACGGATTGGACAAAGTTACCGAGTCGCTAATGTCGACGAAATCAGCTTCACCAACCAGACCGGCAATTTGCTAACGCAAACCTCACGGGACACTGAGGTTGGCGCACGCTGGCAATACCCGCAGGGCTTCCAAGTTACGCTTTAAAAGCTTCCTTTTTTGGGCAAAACCGGCCCTTACTAGCTCAAAAAAACGTTCTTCTTGATTTTTGTTCTTAAAATTGCTGCGCGAAACGCCGTGTACCGCCAGTATTGCCGAGTCTACCTTGGGCGGCGGGACAAATGCCCCCCGCGGCACGGTATTTACGTACGTTGGCGTGCCGTACGCTTTGACCGACAAAGAAAGAATGCTTTCTTTGGGGTTTTTGCTGGCTAGCCCATGGTTGGTGATGCGCTCAGCAACCTCCTTTTGTATTAAAAAGACCAGTGTTGAAGGTTGTTTGGCCGCGGTTAAATACTTTTTAAGCAAAGCGCCGGTAATGTAGTACGGTATGTTGCCCACTACCGCGTACTTGCCCTTGGCAAACGCCGGTTCAAAATCGAGTGCGTCGGCCTCCACTAAAGTAAGTTTTTTGTTTTTTATTTCTGTGGCAAATTTTTCTGCAAGTACCGGCAGCAAGCGGCGGTCTTTTTCCACAGCGGTCACCTTTGCACCCTGTGCAAGTAAAACTTCGGTCAATGCGCCGTCGCCGGGGCCAATTTCCAGCACGAGCGTTCCTTTTGTAATTTCGGCCGCGTTTGCAACCGCTTCCAGATAGTGCCGGTTATGCAAAAAGTGCTGCCCCAACGATTTCTTTTTCAGCATCTTTTCTTCTTTCATGTTAATCCAAATATATCGTGCGGCCGCGGCGCTCGGGCACCTCCCACTCTAACAGCTCTTGCGGTATGTCGGAAAGGAACTGCGACGGCAGCGTAGCATTTTTTGAGCCAAAAATAGTGCGATATGATGCATAGGAAAGAAATACTTTTTTCTGCGCGCGGGTTAAAGCTACGTACATTAGGCGGCGCTCTTCCTCTTTGCTGTTTTCGGTATCATCTTCGCGCTCGTACGGAAATAGGCCGTCCTCGAGCCCCACAATAAACACGTGGCTGAACTCCAGCCCCTTGGCCGCGTGCACGGTCATTAGTCGCACGGCATCGGTTGTCTCCTTTAATTCATCTTGGTCGCTCGCAAGCGCGGCACTTTCCATAAACGCTTCGAGCCCCTCGTCCATGGGCAAATGATCGTAGCGCGCCGCGAGCGTTGCAAGCTCTCGCAAGTTCTCAAGTCGCTCGGCGCCCTCCAACTTATCTTCCTTGTGCATTTTTTCCAATCCGCTTTCGGTGATGACAAAGCGCACCAGCTGCGATGGCGGCAACTGCAGCGCCGCTTTTTGTATTTTCATTAACAGCAGTCGCAGGTTAACTACTTTGTCGCGCACGGCGCCGGTCAACTCCTGCTCGCGGCCGGCAAGTATTTTAAGTAGCGTTACTTTGCCTACTCCCCGCGGCGGCACGTTGGCAATGCGGGCCAAGTCGACCGAGCCGCCTTCAACCGCGGCGCGGATAAAGCTTAGCGTGTCTTTTACTTCTTTGCGCTCAAAAAACCGTGTGCCCAACACTTGGTGCGCAATGTCGCTACCCAGCAACGCCTCTTCGATAGCGCGCGATTGGAAGTTGGCGCGATACAGCACGCAAAAATCCTTGGGCTTACTGCCCTCTTCCATCAGCGCCTTAATAGTGCGCGCGACGTAGGCGGCTTCGTCGGTCTCATCAAAGGCTTGAAAGAGGCTCAGCAGCTCGCCATCGGCGTTTTTGGTAAAAGAATTCTTTTCGACCCGCTGCACGTTTTTAGAAATAACGTCGTTGGCAGCGGCAATGATATTTTTAGTCGAGCGGTAATTTTCCTCAAGCAAAATCACTTTGGCGCCCGGGAACTTCTTTTCAAAATGCATCAGGTTGGTTATCTCGGCGCCGCGCCAGCCGTAAATGGTCTGGTCTATGTCGCCGACTGCGCAAACATTTTTTGTTGGCCCCAGCAAATGCTCGGCAAGCTTTGCTTGGATTTTGTTGGTGTCTTGGTACTCGTCTATATGCACATAGCTCCAGCGCTGCTGGTAGCGTTTGCGTACCTCGTCATTGGTACGGAGCAACCGCTCGGCGCGCACCAGCAGGTCGTCAAAATCTAACGCGCTGTCGTCGGCCAGAGCCTTTTCGTATTTAAGCCATACGTTAGCCACCAAGCGCTCGCGGCTGGTGCGGGCCCCTTCGGCATATTCGCCGGCGGTTACCCCTTCGCCTTTTTGCTTTGATATCGTGCCCAAGCAGGCGCGCGGCTCTATTTCATTGTCGGCACTAAGCGATTTTAAGGCGTCTTTAATGACGCGCATGCTGTCGGCACGATCGTAGATGCTCGGTTTGCGCTTAAGGCCAAGCAGCCTAAAATTCTCTTTAATAATTAAAAGCCCCAGCGAGTGGAAGGTCGATACAAACGGAGCTTTAAGGTCCGACCTTGAGGAGCCTTGAGTTAAGGTCGGACCTTGGCCATGAGCCTCAAGCAGTTTTACGGTGCGCTCGCGCATCTCGGCCGCTGCCTTGTTGGTAAAGGTAATGGCTAAAATGTGCTCGGGCTCGGTGCCGTTTTTAACAATTTGTAAAATGCGGTGCGTAATGACGCGCGTCTTGCCCGCGCCGGCGCCGGCAAGCACCAGCAGCGGCCCTTCGGTGTGCAGCACCGCCTCTTTTTGCGCTTCATTTAATCCTGCAAGGTGAGAGTTGAGAGTATCCACGCATGCAACTATATCCCAACCGCGCGTAACTCACAAAAAAGTGTATAAAAATGGTTACGCAACTTCAGGTTCGGCCTTTTCTGATTCAATTTCCTTCCCCTCTTCATCAATTAGAGCATCGAGCTCTTTGCTCTGCTCATCCATAAATACTTCAATATCTTTTTGCGAAGCGTTTATATGTTCATCAAGAGCGTTAGTATCGTCCTCGAGCTTCTTTATTTCAACGGCAAGTCCTTTGGCAGCCTCAGCTTCAGCCGTAAGACGCGCCAAAATAGCCTGCAGGTCTGTTTCAATTTTTTCTACTGAGTCTTCAGTGGGCATATATGTTATTGCGTAGGGCTGCGCATACCATCCCAGCCGCTAAGGTACAATTTGGCACGACTCGCCATTGCTTGGATGCGGCTTTTATCGGTGCCTGAGTTTGTATAGGTTTCTATTAAATCAGCCAACTTCTTCTTCGTTTCTGCTATGCCGTTTTTAATCTCTGCTTTTTCGGCAGCTTCGGGCTTATTTTTAAGACGCACTTCCCATAGCAATAGATCATTCTGTACAGTTTCGATAGTTTGCTTGAGGCTATTGAGTTTTTGCGTTATATCCTCCTGTTTTGCAGTAAGGGTTTCAAAATCAGCCCTATCTCCCGCTAGTCTTTGATCAACGCCAGCGGCAATGGTGTCGGCTTGGTGTGTTAGCCTATCTTGATAGTTAGCTAACTTTTTGTTTTTAAATTCTAACGTAGCCTCAATCTGGCCGTATGTTGCTTTTGCCTTTTCTAGCTTACTGAGTACGTTTTGCCTTTCCCTTTCGAGCTTGGCAGCTGCCAAACGGTCAAAGAATCCTCCGCTCTGCATTGTTTCAGCACGAGCCTTGGCATCAGCTTCCCTTTTTGCCAACTGAGCTTCGATCGTTTCCACTTCCTTTTTCTGAGCCTCGAGTTTTACCTGTATTTTTGCAGCCCCCTCGGCATGAAATCGGCGCATCGTCTCAAACGCTGTCCATTTCGGCGCATTTTTTATTTTTATGCCCATCCTTTCAAAGCGCGCTCCCAAGCGGCCAAACAGGTCGTGCTTCCATCGCTCCTGAGAGTTAATTTGGGTTACTTCTTGCTTCGAGATTGGGGCAGCCTCTATTTTATTTGCTCGAGTTAGAGGTAATGCGTTCTCGACCGCTTGTAGTCCTATTTCTCCTGCCCTTGTATCCGCTTTGCTAGTTTTGGCTTGTTCGGCAGATGCACTCGTAGATGCGTTCATGGATCCAAATTTACCTTCCATGATTGTGCGCATCTTTTCCGTATCAGAAGATGGTTGTGTATCAACTTTGGCTTCAGGAACCATCATTTCTGCTATCATGTCCCCTGCCAGTTTTTGTTCGAGCCCTGTCTTGATTTGGGCGTTTTCGCGCTTAAGGCTGAAATTTTCCAACTCTACCTTTGTCTGGCGGTCCAAAGCCTCTGCATCCAAAGACGATAGTGTGTTTTCGTTTGTCGGCTCTGTTGGGGGCTGCATACCTCCTCCCGCAGCTACAGATTGAGCGCGCCTTCTTTCTAGTGCTTCATTGGCGTCCGCGACATCATTATTGTCGGCAATCATTTGATTAAGTCTTTCAAAATTGCGGACATCCTCTGCGATTTTATTTCTTTGTTCCTCAGTCAACTTGGCAACGTCGATGGGATAAATTGGCTGCTCGGTTTTATTGGCCGTCCAGCCAGCTATATGTTCTTCGGCAATAGTGTCTACCGGGTCATGTGGGGTATTGAGTTCAGCCGCGGCAACCACGTGTCCTGCTCGGGGGTCAGAATTTTCGGATTCCAATGCCATATATTCAGAAGTATATCGTCTTTTTTGCGGCCTCATGCAAAAAACAGTTATACACACCCTCCTTTTTGTCTAGTTGACTCTCAAACCTCAACTGATACGCTTAAAAGGTACAGGGTGAAGGCACAGTGAAATGGCTCTGTTGAGCCGTTAATTGGGAGAATAGCAGTACGCGCAGCTAAAATAGGCTTATAGGCTCTCATAAAACAGATACTTCTTCGACGGTTAAGCGGTTTTTCGCGAAGAAGCTCATAAACCCCTTATTTATCAACCTTTTAGGAGGTTGCGCGATTTTTGCTATGCTCGTTTTACCGGTGTTTGCCCAGGCAAGCACTTTTTCTTTTATTGCTTCGCTCCTTGGTGGCAACCCAGACATCACGAGCGCCAACTCCATAACGCTCAACTCACAAACCATGCCGCTCCTTTCGGCGGCGGTTAACGTCGACCCGCATGCGGCTGTGGGCGGTGGCGATATTACAGTGGTGGACGGCTCTGCCCTTTTGCCAGACGAAGGCCCTTCAGGCACGGCGGCCGACATTAGCGGCAACCAGTACCAAAATTCACAGATCAGCGTCTATACCGTGCGCCCCGGCGACACCCTTTCGGGCATTGCCAAGATGTTTGATGTCTCCACCAACACCATCATTGGTGCCAATGATATTCAAAATGGCGTCATCCAGCCAGGAGAAACGCTTATTATTTTACCTATAACCGGCGTTCAGCATACGGTTGTGAAAGGAGATACGCTTGCAAGCCTTGCTAAGGCCTACAACTCGGACGCGCATGATATCGCCTCGTACAACAGCTTGGCTGACGGCGCTGACCTTACGGTTGGAGACATGCTCATCATACCCAATGGAGAGTCGACCGCGGTCGTAAGCGGTGGCTCATCTGCCAAACCTTCATCGAGCACCAAGACCCCAACTACCTCGCATGCCAAGATCATTGCAAAGATCGCTAAAGGTACTGCAACCGAGCCGTTCCTTGGCGGCAGCGGCCCTGCGCTCGACGGATACTTTGCTTGGCCGCTCGCGGGCGGCATCATAACCCAAGGCCTCCACGGCTGGAATGCCGTAGACATTGGCGCGCCCAAAGGGACTCCTATTTACGCGGCGGCTGGAGGCACAGTCTTGGTTGCTAAAGATAATGGCGCATGGAACGGCGGCTACGGCAACTATGTAGTTATCGCCCACGGCAACGGCACCGAAACGTTGTATGCACACATGAGTACAGTGCTTACCTCTCCAGGCGACGCAGTAAGCCAAGGCGACGAAATCGGTAAGGTCGGCATGACCGGCATGGCTACCGGCAACCACCTCCACTTCGAAGTCCGCGGTGCCGAAAACCCCTTCGCCTCGCTCCCAGTCGGCTCGAGCGATTAAAAAACTCTCCTAACGGAGAATTTTTTATTTCGGAAATATATCCGTTAATTCGTTTGAGTGGTAAAAGTCTGCTCCTAGTTGGCCATAGACATACTGCTGGCCGCCCGTATCTATTACCGCGCCTGCGGCTTGGGGTTGTCCGTTTGGATGTGAACCCTGGAAGCCGATATTAAACAGCGTTACCACTGCCTCGGGATTCTGCGATATATCAAAACCTGCTTTGCTCCACTGCGCCTCCACCTCTTTTATATACAGCGCCGTGTATAGGTACGAGTAGTAATGGTCTTTAGGATCACTCAAGCGGTTAAACAGTGCTGTGTCGTGCGGCGTAGTAGTGCCGTTGTAGCTAAACAGCGCTGCCATGCCGGGGCCCGGGTAAAACGGCGAGGTTGGGTCATTGGCTTGGTTTTCTATTTGTATAGCAGTCTCTTCTTTAATTCCCGACACGCCTAAAGAAAATTGAGACATCGAGCCTAAAATCTTAAGAGGCTCAAAGTAGCGCTTAAACACTTCGCGGTTAGAGGTAAAAAAGCGCGTTTGCTCGGGCACGACCACCGAGACGATCATCCTTTGCGATACTCCCGTTTGCTGGCTTACTTTTGCAATGACCGGCGCGTCTTTGGTAAGGCCGCCCGATATCACTTCCCACTCGGGCGTTGCACTCCATGTGCAAACCTTTTGCGTTACGTCGGCGCAAGGCTGAGCCGGTATGGTCGAGGTTGCCGAGCCGGTAAAAAAGGCGTTGCGCTCGGCAATAGAGCCGGCAACGTTAAGCAAGCCAAACTGCATAGCCACATATACGCCGGTAAAAGCCACGCCGATGAGCGCAAAAATAACGACGAGCACCTTGAGCGCAACCATAAAATATCGATTCATGTCCGCACATAGTAACAGAAACTGCAAAACTTTTCGATTAACAGGGTTGCTTTCCTAGCTTTTGCGTTCGCGGTACTGCAGGGCTTCTAAAATATGGGAGTCATTTATGTCGGGGGCGGCGTCGAGGTCGGCAATGGTGCGGGCAACCTTGATAACGCGGTGAAAGGCGCGGGGCGATAGGGAGAGGCGCGTGCCGGCCTTTTCAAGCGTGGCGCGTGCGCTTGCGGTGAGCGGTATTAAATTATCCAAGTCGCGGGGATTTAGTTCGCTGTTCAATTTAAGAGGCCCCGCGGGCTTGTTGGGGTCGATCGATGGATTGTTGCGCCGCGCCTGTGCCTCGCGCGCTTTTGCAACCTTTTCGCGGGCGGCTAACGTCTCGCTTCCCTCTTTATTTCTTTTACCCAAGTCGCTGAGGTTTATCGGGCCCATTTGTATCCACAGGTCGATGCGGTCTGCAATGGGGCCTGACACTTTTCTTTTGTATCTCTCTAAAGTTACCGGGCTGCAAGTGCAGGCAACTTCGGGGTGACCGTAGTTGCCGCACGGGCACGGGTTCATTGCGGCGATTAAAATAAACCGCGCCGGAAATATTGCAGTGCCTTTGGCGCGCGCAATAGAAATCACCCTGTCTTCAAGCGGCTGGCGCAACGCCTCTATCACGCGCCTATCAAACTCGGGGAACTCGTCGAGGAATAGTACGCCCCTGTGCGCGAGCGTCGCCTCGCCCGGCTTGGGGTTTGCGCCGCCGCCAACGATAGATACATAGCTTGAGGTGTGGTGCGGGCTGCGAATGGGCGGCATTGTGAGCAATTCTCCGCGCAAAATCCCGGCGACCGAGTGTATGCCGTTGACCTCGAGCATCTCTTCAAAGTTGAGCGGAGGTAGTATCGAGGCGAGCGCACGCGCAAGCATGGTCTTGCCGGTACCGGGTGGCCCGGAGAGGCCAATGTTGTGACCGCCTGCAGCGGCAATGATAGCGGCCCGTTTTGCACTTTCCTGCCCGCGGATATCCTCAAACGCAAACTGTGTTTCAATCGCCGACGGCACGAGCTTTGTTAAGGGAGCCGGTTTGAGCCGGTTTTTAAGGTCCGACCTTGAAGAGCCCTGAGACCTTGAAGAGCCCTGAGTTAAGGTCGGACCTTGGTCTTTTGATTTCTTCGTATCCAGATGCTCTAAAATTTCGCGCAAAGTCTCAACACCATACACCGTAATGCCCGGCACTAGCGCCGCTTCTTTTTCGTTTTCTTTCGGGACAAATACGGCGCGCTTTCCTTGCGCCTTTGCGCCGGCAACTAAGGGTAGGATGCCGCGTACTGCACACAAATGGCCGTCAAGAGAAAGCTCGCCGATAAAAAGATACGGCTTCGGGTCAAAGCGCACGTCGTCTGCGGCAAGCAAGTAAGAAATCGCTATTGGTAAATCAAACAGCGGCCCTTCTTTGCGCAGGTCGGCTGGTGCAAGCGAGATAACAATTTTTTGGTTGCGGCTCTTAGGAGAATCAAAGCCAGAATGTTTAATGGCTGCTGCTACCCGGTCGCGGCTCTCTTCTACCGCTTTGTCGGGCAACCCTACCAAGGTAAAAGCGTGTAACCCGCGGCTAAGGTCCGTCTCGATAGAAACCAAGTGAGGAGTAAGGAGAGATGTCTGGGCACCGTGCACCTTTGCGTATTGCATGGCGCGAGCTTACCACTAAGTTTTTTGAAGACAATACCAAAATACACAAATTAAAAACCCCACAACGTGCGCGGGGTTTTGTGAACACAAATTTTAACTAGGTTTCCTACGCGTTTATGTGCGCTTTGCAGGTGCGGGCCGCCGGGTTGGCTTCGAGGCGGTCTTCTTCTATAACTTCGGCGCCGACTTCGCACACACCGTAGGTACCGTCTTTTATTTTAGCGAGCGCGTCTTTAATGTCCGTGCGGCGCGCCTCAAGCGTTGCCGTTTCGCCCTGGCGTTCGCCATACTCCTCTAGCTGGTCGGCAGCCTCGTTGCTGTCGGCCATAGGGGTCGTTACGTCGAGCGTATTGCCGGTCGCTTCCCACTCGCCCGTTTCCTTATTTTTCCAGCCCAGCTCGTTAAGCTCCTGCTCAACCACCTGTAATTCTTCCTCAAGTTTGACCTTAAAATGCTCTGTATTCATGCTGGGTAGTATACACTATTGGGTCTGTGCGGAAGGGATAGGCGTAATGGGCGCATTTTTGAGGCGCGATATTACCTCGCGCAGTGTTGCGTCGTTAGTGGTAATGACCAACGTATTGCGGTCCAGGAAGGTCCAGAGCAGGTAGATATCGCCGTACTGATTTTGGAGGACGCGCGCGTCGTGGTTTTCGACAATTTTATCGACAAAGCCGGTTTGTATAAATTGATTTGCAGGATTGCTTGAAGTCGTTGCTAACCCTTGCTCCGGTATGCGTGGGCTTGGCGTATAGGTAAACAGCGGCGCGAGGTCCTGGCTGACGTACGGCTCCCAGGCCAACATGCCAGAGTAAGCTTCTTCATATGAGTAAACGTTGACGAGTATAAAAGCTTGATTGCCGTTGTAGACGTGCACGCCCAAAAGATAGTCGGGCTTGAGCGAGCGTGCTAATGTCGCAGGAATATTGGGGGCAATAAGAGTCAAAAAATCCTGTGCAGAAAGTGGCGACACTACGCTGCCGCTTGGGGTGGTCGAGCTTTCACTCACGACCAATTGCGAAATGAGCCCCAAAGAAAGAGATGTTGCCTGCCGAGCGGCACCGAGGTTTGCCATCACTTGCTGGCGCGGCTCGTCCGGCGTTAGCGTGATTTCTTTAACCGCATCAACTGATATAAAAGTAGAAGAGCCCGTGTTGGTTGTGGCAATGGGTACCGGCGAGGTGCGTACAAGCAGGTATGCAAGCGCTCCCGATGCGCCGATCAAAAAGATAAGGCCTCCCGCTATCATTGCAATGTTAAGCAATGTAGAGCGCGTCCTTTCTTTTTTGGCGGCCGGTTCCTCCTCGCCTGTTGTTGCGCGGCGGTTTGCCTCGGCGGTTGCAATAGAAAGCACCGACACATTGTCGTGCTGCACGACGCTTTCGATGTCTCGCTGAAAGGTTTCGAGCGGCTTTACGAGCGTTTCCTCTGTCGGTGTGGGAGTTGAGGCTGTAACCGACTTTGCTTCAGCTGCCTTTTCTTCTACGCGTGCCTGCTCGGTGTCAGTGCCAAGCGAACCTGCAGCAATTTCCTGCTCTAAAAGTGCGCCTGCGTTGATGCGCTGCGCGCTCAGCGGAGTCTGGCCGGGTACTTCTTTTTTAGGCAAAAGAATCTTGTCCAAATCGATGTGCCCAGCGCCCGATTGAGCAGATGCGGCAGGCACTACTACGCCTGGGGTGGTTACCGGCGGAGGAGGTGCTACCGGAGGAGTCACCGGCACATTTTGTTTTTGACTATTGTCTTGGGGGTCTTGGGGAGTGAGAGGGTCCATTGGGGTTTGTAGACGGGGTTAAGCCTTTGCGCGCGGCAAACTCGGGGTCCGCGGCTTTTATCGAGAGGTTGATGCGGCCTTTTTCGTCTATCTCCTTTATCATAACGCGAACTTTGTCGCCTACTCCAAGCGCTGCGGATATTTTATCGATGCGGAACGGAGCCACCTCTGAGACATGGACCAAACCCTCGGCATCTTTGCCGGGGCCGATGCGTACAAATGCGCCAAAGTCCATCAGGCGCGTCACTTCCCCCTCGTATATCTCGCCCGGCTTGTATTCTTTAACTAAAGCCTCGATCATCTCTTTGGCTTTGGAGGCCGAGCCGCCTTTGCCGGTAATAAACACCGAGCCGTCGTCTTCGATGGTTATGTCGGTAACTCCAGTAATATCGCGGATGCCGTTAATCGTCTTGCCTCCGCCTCCAATAACCAAACCTATCTGGTCGGGCTTAACGCGCATGGTAAGTATTTCGGGAGCGCGTGGCGATATATGTGCGCGCGGCTTGGCAATTTCTTTCTCGATCACGCCGAGTATCTGCTCACGTGCCACTTTAGCGCCTGCGAGTGCTTCAGTGAGTACGTCGAGCGGTATGCCGTCGAGCTTAATGTCGAGCTGTATTGCGGTTACGCCATTTTTAGTGCCGGCAACTTTAAAGTCCATGCCGCCATACTCATCTTCGGGGCCTTGGATGTCAGTTATTACTTTGTGTACGCCGTTGTGGGTCATCACGCCCATCGCTATGCCGGCCACCGGCGCTTTAATAGGCACGCCGCCGTCCATAAGCGCGAGTGTTGAGGCGCAGGCCGAGCCCATCGAGGTTGAGCCGTTGGATGCAAAACACTCCGACACGAGGCGGATTGTATACGGAAATACTTCTGCCGAAGGTATCACCGCTTGCAACGCTTTTTCAGCAAGTGCGCCGTGCCCGGTGGCGCGGCGGTTGATGCCGCCCATGCGGCCGGTCTCTCCTGCCGAGTACGGCGGGAAGTTGTAATGGTGCATAAAGCGTTTTTTCACATCGTGTTCTTCCATCGTGTCTACGATCTGGCTGTCGCCGGGGCCGCCAAGCGTGAGCGCGGTAAACACGTGAGTGCCCCCGCGGTAAAAGATGCCCGAGCCGTGCAGTATTGGCGAGACGCCACCTGCTTTAGCAAAGAGCGGGCGCAACTCCTCGAAGCCGCGATTGTCGGCGCGCTTGTTGTCCTCTATCGCGCCGCGATGTATCTCTTCGTCCACTTTGTCTTCAAAGAAACGTTTAGCGATTCCGTGATTGAGGTCTTTAAGGTCCGACCTTGAAGAGCCCGAGTTAAGGTCGGACCTTAGGGATTCCACGGCTGCTTTCCATGCATCCTGCAGCGCGTGGATGGCGTCCTTGCCCGCTACGCCGCAAAAGACCGCGCTGTTTATTTTGTTTGCAAACTCGGTATCATATAGTGCGACAAGCGCTGCCGGCAGCTCGGGTTTTGCCGAGTCGCGCTTTATCTTCCCTATCTCCTTAATAATTTGCTTTTGCCACGCCAAAATCTTGTTATGCTCCTCAACCGCCTGTGCAAATCCTTTTGCTACTGTTTCTTCGCCCGCTTCTTGCGCACCCACTTCTATCATATTAATAGTGCCGTCCTTGCCGCACGCTAAAATGTCGAGCGCTCCGCTTTCTCGCTGAATGTACGTGGGATTGATAACAAATGCGCCGCCCGCTTCTACTTGGCCGATACGTACGGCCGCAACAGGGCCGCCCCACGGTATGTCGGACGTTGCGAGTGCGAGCGACGCGGCATTTACCGCCACTTGGTCAGGATCCTCTTCGTCGAGCGCAAGCACGGTAATAACCACTTGTACCTCGTTGCGGATATGCTGCGGGAAGAGAGGGCGGATAGTGCGGTCAACGATGCGGCCCGAAAGTATCGCGGCATCGCTTGGCCTGCCCTCGCGGCGCATAAAGCGGCTGCCGCCGATAGTGCCTGCAGCGTAAAAGCGCTCTTCGTAATCAACCGTTAGTGGAAAGTAGTCGATATCGTCACGCGTTTTGGCTGAAATAACCGCGGTCGCGAGCACGGCGGTGTTGCCATAGCGCAAAATAACCGAGCCGTTAGCCTGCTCGGCCAGGTCGGTAAACTCGGCGATTAATTTTTTGCCGCCCACGGTAGTCTCAAAAGTCTTTGATTGCATCAATCAACTGTACGCCAAAGGCCTAAAAAACAAAAGCCCTTTTATTTTACTCCTCGCCGGACATTGAGATGGCAGGGTCGTCTCCGCCTCCAAAGTTGCTTGCAGATTCCGTCTCTTCGGAAACTTCGTTTAGAGTATCTTCCGCTTCGGTTTTGTTAGAGAAGCCGGGTATCCAACCGCCTCCCTTTCCACCGCCGCGGTAGCCAATAAGGTAGTTTTTAGGATCCTCGCTCATATCGATAAAATCGTCCACCACCTCTTTAAGCTGGGCGGCCGATGATTTGCCGAAGGAAATTACTTCCACCTGGATTCCGGATGAGTAGCGCAGGTACTCGACCAGCGGGACAAAGTCGCCGTCGCCGGTTGCAAGTATCACCGTGTCGAGACGATCGGCCATGGCAATAGCATCTATTGCCATGCCAATGTCCCAGTCGGCCTTTTTAGCGCCTCCGGCAAAAATGCGGATATCTTTGACTTTGGTCTCGATGCCTATTTTATTTAAAGCTTCAAAAAAGCTCTTCTCTTCCTCGCTTTCGGTGCGGATAACATAGGCGACTGCGCGTATAAGCACGCGGCCGGCCAATGCCTCCTTAACAACGTTGCCAAAGTTAACCTTGGCTTTGTAAAGGTTTTTTGCGCTGTGGTACAGGTTTTGCGTGTCTATAAAAATGCCGACACGCTGGCTTTTATGTTTGATTATTGCCATAAAAATATTTCGAACTAACTTTTAAAAATGCGCACATGAACGTCTAACAAATACTCTTTATAGAGCTTACCCTATTGTATACGTATAAAAAATGAAGAAAGGTGCGGCCTATTTCTTGAGGCCGAGCTTCTTAACAAGAGCGTTGTAGCGCTTCTTGTCGCTGTTCTCCAAATACTTCATGTGAGTGCGGCGGTCAGCCACCATCTGAAGGAGGCCGCGGCGCGAGTGCTTGTCTTTAAGATGTTTCTTAAGATGGGTCGCAAGCTCGTCGATTTTCTTCGAGAGGATAGCAACCTGCACTTCGGGCGAGCCAGTATCAGTGGCGTGTACCGCCACTTCTTTTATGACTGCCGTCTTTTTACGCTTTGTGAGCATTGCGCATATGGTAGCACACCCATGCAATTTCCGCAAGGTCTGCCGTACAAACACCATATATATGGAATAAGGCAAAAACGGCATGGTAAAATATTGTGCGACATATGGCAACTGA
Source organism: Candidatus Adlerbacteria bacterium (assembly GCA_903824155.1). Taxonomy (GTDB): domain Bacteria; phylum Patescibacteriota; class Minisyncoccia; order Phycocordibacterales; family SBAW01; genus GWA1-54-10. The sequence continues at coordinate 1,831 of CAIJVL010000041.1, read as the reverse complement.
AGATTTAAAGGAACTCAAAAGCCAATTTTTGGAATATCTCGAGATTGAGAAGGGTCGCGGGGTTAAGACGGTCGAAAATTACGACCGTTACCTGATGCGCTTTTTAGAGCACAGCAAGCTAACCGACCCCGGCAGCATTACCGAGCGTGCTGTGCGCGAGTTCCGCCTTTTCCTCAACCGCACTCCGGGCACCAGCGGCACGATGAAGTTAAAGACGCAAAACTACTACATGATTTCTATCCGCGCGTTCTTAAAATTCTTGCGTAAAAGGGGCATTGAGTCTTTAAATCCCGAAAGAATCGAGTTAGCAAAGGTTGGCCAGCGCGACCTCGACCTCATTACTTCTGCCGAGTTGGATAGATTAATGGCGGGACCCAAAGATGGTTCCGTCAGTGCGCTGCGCGACAAAGCGATTTTGGAACTATTTTTTTCGACCGGCCTGCGTGTATCAGAACTTTGTGCGCTTAACCGCGACATCGACCTTTCGCGCGACGAGTTTAGCGTGCGCGGCAAGGGCGAGAAGGTCCGCGTGGTGTTCCTCTCCCCCGAAGCTAAAGATGCTATTAAAAAGTACGAGGCAAAGCGCCAAGACTTGGACGACGCGCTATTTACCCAGCTGGGTAAAAATGTAAAAGCCGCCAAAGATTTGCGACTCACCCCTCGCTCGATAGAGCGGATTGTAAAAAAGTATGCAACCAAAGCCGGCATCACCCGCAAAGTAACGCCGCATGTTATCCGACACTCCTTTGCGACCGACTTGCTGGAAAATGGCGCCGACTTGCGCAGTGTGCAGGCGCTGCTTGGCCACTCCAACATATCCACCACACAGGTATACACCCACGTTACCGACAAACATCTGCGCGAAGTCCACAAAAACTTCCACGGCAAGCGAAGAAAATAGCGGAGTAAATAAATTTGTTATAGTAGCCAGATGAAGCTAGTCTCTTGGAACGTCAACGGCATACGCGCAGTGCACAACAAAGAGCTTTTTGTGCCTTTTGTTAAGGCGCTTAAGCCTGACATTATTTGCTTGCAGGAGACCAAGGCCGAGCGCGGCCAGGCGGTTATCGATTTGCCCGAGTATGAGGAGTATTGGAACAGCTCAACTCGTAAAAAGGGTTATGCCGGCACGGCTATCTTTGTAAAAAATGACATAGAGGTGCACGAGGTGCTGCTGGGCTTTCCCGAAGATATCTGCAAAAAGTATAAGCTTGAGGACTCGTACGGCGACCCCAACGCCGAGGGCCGTGTTTTGGCGGTCGAGCTAGACGACTTGTGGGTGGTTACGGTATATACCCCCAACTCCAAGCCCGACCTATCGCGCCTTGCCTTGCGCCACAAGCATTGGGACCCGGCTTTTTTGGCATATATAAAAGAGTTAGAGAAGCACAAGCCGGTCGTCTTTTGCGGCGATTTAAATGTGGCCCATACCGAAGATGACTTGGCTAACCCCAAAGCCAACGAGGGCGAACATGGCTTTACCAAAGAAGAACGCGAGGGGTTAGACGAAGTAATAGAGGCCGGCTTTGTCGATACCTTTCGGCTGTTTACCAAGGGAAACGGCCACTACAGCTGGTGGAGCCACTTTGCCCATGCCCGCGAGCGCAATGTTGGCTGGCGCATAGACTACTGGTTTGTCTCCAAAACCCTAAAAAACAAAGTAAAATCCTCCAAAATCCTCCCCGAAGTCTACGGCAGCGACCACTGCCCTGTCTTCTTGGAGCTTAAGTAAGAGATTTTTAGAAATAAACAACCCCCAACAGGAGGTGTTGGGGGTTTTGTGTCGGGATCTTCGAAATGAACTTTTTTGGAAAGGATGATGTATCCGTTT
>CAIJVL010000040.1 GCA_903824155.1 Candidatus Adlerbacteria bacterium | reverse complement strand
TAGGACATGACAAAAAAAGTACGCGCAATTTTATCGCCCAAGTTTATCTCGCGCGGCGTTATCTTTAGGGCCGAAGGCGCGATAACGTCTTGCAGCTCCAGAACGCCCTCTTTGTAGATTTGTTCGGGCAAAATCGGCGCCACGGGCGTCGCTGAGCCTGCCTTAGGTTTTGATTTTAAAAAGTCGAGGAGTGCCATATGAGTTTTTACTTTTTTGCTTACTTCCCTATCTATTTGCCTATCTGTGTTACCTGCAAAGGTTTTTCGAGCTCGCCCGGGTTAAAGAGTTTATAGAACAACTCTATCACCTCCTCGGTGCCGAGGTTTACAACGCGCACGCCGGTTCGGACAAGACCTTGCTCGATAACTGACACGCGCTGCTCGAGCTGCGTGCGGTACTGCTCAAATTGTTCGTTGGTAAGCGTAGCCGTTGAGGAACCCCCAGACGGCAAGAGGCTCCCAAGCGTGCCGCCGATGCCTCCGCCGCGGCTAATGATAGCCGGGTCGTACGGCACGACGATAAAAAAGTTCTTGCTCATTATGTTGGCGCGCTCGGTAAAGTCTTTGATAAACGCGATGTATTCGCGGATCTGTATCTTCATCAAGTCGTCCAACTCTTGCGCGTACCTATCTTCAAGCAGCGCAATGTAGGGGCGGATGTCCAAGTCGCGTGACTCGATAAAAAACTGCACCGTAAACTCGAGCGAGTTTAAAAAGTTTTGGAATTGTCCGATAATAGCCTGCTGCTCGTCGGCGCCCTTAAGCGCGAGGTTGATAGACGATGCCATGAGTAGCGCGCGCAAAGAGCCGTCTTTAAGTATGACGATACCGTCGCGCACTTCTTTGATGGGCACAAAGGCCTGCGTCGCTTCGGCTTTTACTTTGGTATTGGTTGGCATAGTTATATTTCGAAACCGGTGCGCGGCGCATCCACTACGCCCGCCGCTGTGCGGTCTTTGATGTTGAGCGACCACGAGAGGTCTTTAAGGCGGCTGTTGGAGAGCTTGGGCACGCCGAGCGTCGTGAGCATTGCCGGGTTTGCCGCTTGCTGCGGCGCGGCCAGCTGCTCTGCGCTGGGTCCCACTCGCTGCTTCCACAAGTACAGCTTATTGCCAAAAAAGTAGCCAAACGCATGCTCGACCACCACGATAAACGGCCGGTCGTTGACCTTGTAAAACGCGAGCGCTAAAGAAAGCGCGATAACCGGCAGCATGCAAAATACTGCCAAGTAAAGCGGCAGCAAAGTAAAAAATAAAAGGCACAATCCCCCGCCGCCAGCCAAGTACAAAAACTGCTTGAGCGTCAGCGGCCCGAATATCTTGTCTTCTATTTCGATAAACTGCGGAACCTGATACTGCATCCCATTTAGTATATCACTCCTTACTGTCCGTATTTTCTTTTTTAAAGTAGTCTTCAACTCCTTTTTTGAGCTGTTCATCAAGCATGTTGCGCGTTTCAGCAGGATTTTGCTGCTGCACCTCGACTATTTCCGTCTCATTCTTTTTGTTAAGGTATTTCAAGTGATTTTCGGGTTTAAGAGCTGCGTGCGACGGATCCATGGCGGCAATGTGTATGGCGGCCGAAGCCACTTTGCGAACCTGGTTAAACTTTTTTATAGGCAATTTCTCCATATCTTAACTGTACTCCCCTTCTTGGCGGGCAAAGTTGCGCCTGTGGATATAAATGGCGGTATAATTTACAAATGAATAAAAGTGCGGAAATCGCATCGGCACGGCCGCTAGAGATGCGCTCTGATGCTGCGCGCCAAGAACTGCTTGACCTTAAGACTCGCGCTGCACAGCTTGAGTCTCAATTGCGTCAAGAAGGCGTGCCGGACACCCATGCGGCAAGCGCTGCCGTACAACAAACGGTCGCCAGCGAATGGAACGCCCGCGTTTCTACCCCTGAGGCAGTTCCCGAGCAGGTGGGCGTTATTACCCTGCGCCTTTCGCCCGAGTCTCATGACGCAAAAATGGCCGAGCTTATAGGTATTTTGCAGGAAAAGGGCGTTGCCGCAGCTATTGAAGCCGCCCAAAAGAGCAATAATGCGCATATTATCGATGACTTTCACCGTATCTTGGCCGAGTACGTCCGCGAAGGGTTGCCTACCAAGGGTAAAACGGGAGATGCGTATAAAAAAGCCTTATCTATGAGCCTTTTTGAGGTAACACTACCCTCTCAGCAGGTTAATCCGGAGCCTGATGCAGACCCTGCCAAAGCCGCCCGCGAGCAGATAGCGCTTATGGAGCAGTTTTATCGGGGCATGATGCAAATGGATGCCAAAGAAGGCGAGTATTTCTCTCTTGAAATTGCCAACCCGGCTGGCAAACTGCACACAAGCGTTTACGTTGCAGTCCCCGCGGCGCGCAAAGAGCTGTTTGAAAAGCAACTGCTGGCGCTCTACCCTTCTGCGAGGCTAGTTGAGCAGCACGATGACTACAATGCCTTTGCTGACGGTGCCGAAGTTGCCGCTGCCGAGGCCGAGTTTAGTGAACGCTCCATCTATGCCCTGCGCACCTTCGACATGCTCCCCAACGACCCGCTAGACGTGGTATTAAACTCTTTTTCAAAACTCGATCAAACGGGCGAAGGGGCGGCTTTGCAGTTTGTTATCTCACCCGCCGGCATGGGGCTCGACGCGCGGTATCGCGATGCACTTGAGTCTGTGCGCAAAGGCACGCCGCTTAAAGATGCTACCAATATTAAAATAGGCGCGGGGCGCGTGCTGCAGGAAGTAGGCACGTTTTTTGGCAGCGCCGAAAAGGCCCCCGCAGACGAACGCCTTGCGGCAGACGACCCGCGACTTAAAAATATCGAGCGCAAAGTGGCAAGCCCCATACTTCACGCGCAAATACGCATTGTTGCTTCTGCGGCATCGGCTGCGCGTGCGGCACAAATCGTTGGCGATATTGAGGCGCCCTTTCAAGTATTTAACGACACCTATGGCAACGCTTTGCATTTTACCGAGGTAAAGCCTCGCGCACTGCCGCAGTTCGAACAGAGCTTTTCGTACCGGTTGCTTGATATAAATAATGCTTTGCCCATGAGCGCGGCTGAGCTGGCCACATTGGCGCACTTGCCGCGTGCGGGTAGCAATGCCGCAGCCCCCGACGTGCAGCAGGACAAAAGCCAAAGCGCTGCGCCTCCTTTGGATATGCCGCAAAGCGGCACGCTCCTTGGTGTTAACAACTTCCGCGGCACCGAGCGGAAGGTATATCTAGGTGCGGATGATCGCTTGCGACACTTGTATGTCATAGGCCAGACCGGTACCGGTAAGTCCCACTTATTAAAAAATATAATCAAACAAGACATCCTTTCTGGTGCTGGCGTGTGTTTTATCGACCCGCACGGTACCGATGTCTTAGACATCCTTTCCTCTATCCCGCCCGAGCGCGCTGCGGACGTTATTTACTTTGATCCGGCATACACCGAGCGGCCGATGGGGCTCAACATGCTTGAGTATGATACAAATCATCCAGAGCAAGCATCGCTGGTTGTTGATGAACTCTTAGGCATATTTAAGAAATTGTTTGGCGCGGTACCCGAAAGCATGGGCCCCGCGTTCGAGCAATACTTCCGCAACGCGGCGCTGCTTGTTATGTCTGACCCTACAAGCGGCAATACCCTGCTTGATATTTCGCGCGTGTTTAGCGATGAGGCCTTTCGTCATGCAAAGCTAGCAACCTGCAAAAATCCTATCGTGAAGCGGTTTTGGCAGGATATTGCCGAGCAGGCTACGGGCGACCAGGGTTTGCAAAACTACGCGCCGTACGTTACCAGCAAATTTGATTCGTTTACCTCCAACGAGTTTGTGCGCCCTATCATTGCGCAGCAGCACTCGGCGTTTAACTTTAGGGAGATCATGGATACCAAAAAGATCTTGCTCGTTAATCTCTCTAAAGGCCGTATCGGCGAGCTTAACGCCAACTTGCTTGGTCTTGTTATTGTCGGCAAATTCTTGCTGGCTGCCCTTTCGCGCGCCGACAGCTTTGGCGCAGAGTTGCCGCCGTTTTATTTGCATATAGACGAATTCCAAAACTTTGCGACACCGTCTATCGCGACCATCCTCAGCGAGGCGCGCAAATACAAACTTTCGCTTACGGTCGCACACCAGTTTATTGCGCAGCTGACCGACGAGATTAAAAATGCCGTCTTTGGCAACGTGGGGTCTATCGTTTCCTTCCGCATCGGCGCCGATGATGCTGAGTTTTTAGAAAAGCAGTTTGCGCCTGCGTTTACCGCTGCCGACCTTATGCGCGTCGACAACTACAATGCATTTGTAAAGCTGCTTATTAAGGGGCAGCCCGCAGCGCCGTTTAATATAAAAACGCTCCCCTTCCAAAGCGGCACGATGGGCAACCTCGACGCGCTGCGCGAGCGTTCCTACGTACTCTACGGCCGCCCGCGCGAAGATGTCGAAGAAGAGGTGGCGCAAAGTTTGATGCTGAAATAAAGAAAAAGCGAAAATTGTTGAGCAGATACGCCGACGCCACTTTTGGCTGAGGGTAGCTGTGAGGCAAGTTTCGCTTTTTCTTTTTTCTATTTAATCTATGGGTTCGTGGTAAGGGTCGGTTTTGTATATCGGCGGCGTAGCAGGTGCGTCGGACTTTTTTACATCTGTGGGAGTTGGGGTTACAGGTTGTGGTGTCGAAGGTGCAGCGGGTGTTACAGCATCTGCCGCATTAGGCGCAATGCTCACGGTCGGCGCACTTAACATTGCGTCGACGTGCGGCATCACCGGCAGCCCTGCAGGTTTTACAACTGCGAGCATCGCAGATGCTGCGGCCGGTGCCGGAGTATTTGTTGCAGTTAAAGGTGTAGCAGAAGGTGCAGGAGGTGTTACCGTTGGTACGGGCGCCTTAGCCGCGCTCGGCATCACTACTGACTTTTCAGACATCGGGGGTGTATTTACTGCAGGAGCGCTTGTTGCTGGCGAAGCGGCAGGTGCAAAATCGCTCGTGGCATTTTCCATTCTCTCGCGTATAGGCAATAATATTTGCTCGTTAGTGTCGGTGGCAATTTTAAGAGCCACCTCGGAATTTACCCCAAGAGTCCTTTGCAACTCCCCTACAAACTCTATAGGGTCAGTAAAGCCCATCATCAGCAGCATCACCTCGTTTTCAAACTCGCCTATCTGATCGATATGTAGTTTGTTTTGGGCGGCGATTGCGCCGATCATGTCGTTTACATGTGAAGATTGGATAGCGTCCTGCAGCTGCTTCGGCAGCTTCGCGTACTGCTCCTGTATTAATTTTTTAGTTTCATCATCCATACCTATATCTTAATGGTGTTCGTCCTTCTTGTCTCCTGTCTTAGCTGTTGCAGCAGGCTCCTCCTTTTTCTCTTCTTTACCCGCGTTTTCTTCTTTTTCAAGATCCTTTACGGCATCGGCTATCTTGTCCTTAGAGCTTTTTTCTGTGCGTATTTTCTTTGCCGCTTTTTTATCTGCTGCAGGTATCCAAGCGCCAAGGCGTGATATATTTCCCCAACCTCTCTTACCTATAGAATCTGCGTATACGTTCTTGAGAGTCCTATTCTTTTCCTCTTCCTTTGTGTCTTTCTTTATGTCCTCGCTAATTTCTTTGCGGCGCTTTGTCAGGTCTTGGATTTTAGCGTTAAACTCCTGTCTGCTTGTTTTGTGTCCCTCGATTTCTTTCTCTACTTTCTCCCGAGCCTCTGTATGAGGGGCTTTATCTTTTTGAACAGCGTCAACTTTTGCTTGCGCTTTAACTACCTCAGTATGTGCTTCGTCACGTTTGCGCTGTGCGTCAAGCATCTCTGGGGTGCCAGTTTTACCATTATCCCTATGGTCCTGTATAACTCTCTCCGCATCCTTTTCCTTTTGTTCTGCTTCCGCAACTTCTGTTTTTGAGGCATTTTCTTTAGCTGTAAATTCGGCTTCTTTTTCTTTTGCAGCCTGCAATCTTATTTGAGCTTCTTTTTGCAAACGATCAGCTTCAGCTATGCCGGCTGTGGCAGACGATGTCTGAGTAGTGATTGTAGCATTTGCTGCGGCGTATTTTCCTTCGGCGGCTGCTTTTGCCGCTTCCTTTTGCTTATCACTCAATCCGCTAAATTCTTTTGCTTCCGCCTCTGTCCTCTTTACTTTTGCATCCAAAGAGCCTTTGTATCCTCCTTTGTTTGCATCCCCTAGGCTAACCCCGGCAAAATCTTTAACCCCGGCAGCCTTTAGAGGCGCACGTATGTCAAAACTTGATTTGGCCACGCTGTTGGTACCTCGCCACAAGCCTCTAACAAAAGAGTTTTTTGCCGCCGCATTTTGAAAACGCTCGCTTTGACTTGCATTATACGCAAGATGTCCAATAGTACCGCGCCCTGCTGCGCCGTAAGCTCCTATAAACTTGCTGCCAAACCAACTACCTGCAGTGCCGGCAGCTTTAGAGCCGGCAACGCTAAATCGGTTGGATGCTTGCATGGCAACGTACAGCACGCCAATAACAAGCGCGAGGCGTATAAAGAGGCTCACCAGCGCGGCGCCTATAGCGCTCCATGTTTGCGTACCGGCAGTGCTTGCTTGGAGGGTCGTAAACACGCCGCCCACCAGCCCGTTGCTGCTCGACATGGTAACCGCAAAGTTGTTGAGGATAAGGAAGACAAACATAAACGCAACCGGATAAAAGGCATTTTCTACAAGCATGCCGCGCCATTTCCCAAAATAACCGCTCAAGCCTGGCACTGCGAGTGAAATAAGCGCCAATGGCGAAGCAACTATAAGGAACCATAGCACTACAACGCGAAAGAGGAATTTGATGCCGTTGGTAATAAACGCAACGGTTAAGATCCACAGCACTATGGCGCCGGCAATATATATAAATACGGTAGCGATGAAGTTGCCGTTGGTTGAGGCAAAGGAGTTGTTGTTAAGCAGCCCCTGTATGTTAAGCATGTTCATAACGCCTGCCGTCAGGTCTTTGGTGCTGCCCGACACCCCTGCCACAGAAGCTGCCGACGAAACGGTCGCTGCGACGGGCGAGCCTTGTATAGTTTGAGATATCGGAGGCGCAGGTATGGCGTTGTAAAACTGGATCGAAAGTATATTGCCCGCGTCGATAACTACGCGCGTAAAAAAGAAGCTGAAGTTGACCAGCAGGGCTACGATGATAACCGTAGCAAGCATCGTTTTGGTTGAGCCGGTGTCTGCTTTAAAGATTATGGTAAAGGCAATGTAGAGGAGGATGAAAAGGAATGCCATGTTGCCCAAGTCGCGTGCGGTGGTCCAGCTGGTTGATATAAAGTCGAGGCCGTACGACGCGCCGTTTAAGGAAAGCTGTATGGTGATGTCAAAAAAGTAAGCCGCAACGTAGGCAAAGACGCTGCCGATGCCGATGGTAAATGCGTATATAAACGCAAGCACGCAACCACTGACACTAAACGCTTTTATGCCGCAGCTATCAAATACACTGTCTGAAGGAGCGGTGCTGCTTGGTGGTAAGGGAGTTGAGGCTGAACTGCCAGTGCCGCCGTTGGCTGCAGAAACTTGGTTTGAGCTTGGGGTATACGTTGTGCCGCCCGAAGCGGAAAAGGCGTTAGGATTTTGAGTGCTCGCGGATGAGGGTATATTGGCAGTTGCACTTTGCTGGAGTATGTTGGCATCTGAACCGCTTGAAAAAGTATTTTGGTTGCTCGCTCCGCCTATACCGCCCGAGCTAGCAGGAGTAATGAAACTTTGCGCAGTATCTGCTGCAGTTTGCGCCTGTGCCATTAAAGTTCCAAACGGCGCAAAGGCCAGCAGCAACATAGTGAGCGTTACCGCTGTGTGCGTCCCTAGTTTGTACAAGAAACTTTTCATATGTTAATGGGTGGCAGTGCACTGCTGCAAGCTTGTTTGCGTCGACTGGTTGAGCGCGCCCATTTGGCTTTGCAAGGTAACGCGGTTTTGCTGAGCGGTAGTTACATCTGCTTGTGCTGGGAAGCTGCCGGCGGCAACTGCGGCGTTATAGCTTGCAGCTGCGTTTGCAACATCGGCGTCTGATGCGGCGCTGGACATTTGCGACTCAAACTGGTCTAGGGTTGATATCTGAGCGTTTAAGTTTGTGATGCTGTTGTTGTATCCGTCTACCTGAGTATTAAGCGCCACCAAGTTAGCATTTGCAGATGCGGCGTTTTGGGCGCCGAGCGCAGCGCTCGTGCTGCTTGATGAGGCAACGGTGCCCCAGCAATTGGCAAGATTATTAAGATTGTTTTGTGCGCTTTCAATATCCGAGATGCTGCCTTGATAAATGGAGCCTATTTGCTGCGCGGTGCTTACGCTGCCCTGCATGTCTATAAGCAAGCTTGCGGCCTGTTGCTGCGCTGCCAAGTCAGCTGCTGTTTGCGTAGTGCCTTGGGGTTGCGAAAGTGAGCTAAGACCGCTCTGCAAAGTTTTAGTTATAAGCTGCGTAGTGAGTGCTGAAATGATTTGGTCGATATCGTTGCCAATGCCAAGCTGGTCGACGCCGCTCTTGTTAACCGCACCCAAAGAGTCGGCAATTACCCCGCCAGGCGTAACCACTTTTGTTTTGCATCCTGGCCCAAGCGCCGGCGACCCTGCCGAAGCTGCCGCTTGCGCGTTGGTGCCTATGCTGGCACTGCCGCCGATGCCGTTTTGGGTTTGGTCAGTGCAGTTGTAGACCTGCTGCAGGTTAAGAAAGCCGGTGGGAGAGATGTTGTTTTTAGCATTGGCAGTTGCATTGCTTTGCGCGGTTGAAAGGCCCACTTGCGCGTAAGCAAACGCGCCGTACGGATTGTTGGTTGGTACGGTAGTAAATTGCAGCAGCCCCGGCCAACCGGCTTGGGTAAAGGAGCCGTTCATAAAGTTGTTTATATTCTTGATGATGCCGGTCAAGCTACACGACTGCGCGCCCCGGTTGGCGTAACTCTGCGCAATAGCAACTTTAATTTGTAATTTAAACGGACTGCACAAAAACGCGAGCCCGGTGCCTTGGATAAACTGTCCTGCTGCCAGGTCGGCAACATTGGTAAAAAATTGCTGGAAGTTATTTACGAAAGATGGCTGGCCGTTAAAGCCCGAGTTGATCCAATTAACAACACTGATGGTTATCTGCTGCAAAGCCGTCTTTGCTATCACGTTGATAAGACAGGTAAGCACTTTATTACTATCGCTGGCAGCGTTGCGAGTGCCTTGTACTGTCTGCTGACCAGCAATAATGTTAAGTGCAATATGCCCAGCATTGTCTGATACCGGTACGCCAGATGCTGCCCCTACCGCAACTCCAACCCCCGTAACGCCCGCAGTGCCTACAGCTCCCGCTCCTGATATTCCAGCAACTAATTGGGGTAACACACATTTAAGCGAACCAGCGATAGAAGCAGCTGCTAGTGCTTCAATAAGGCTCGTGCCACCATTGCTGCCGCTGGGTGCTGTGGTAATGGTCGGAGTAAATCCGCCCGCGCCGCTTCCTAGTGAGTTTATATTGGCAGGAGTAAATGCGTTGCCTCCTCCCCCGCCGGCACCTCCAACGCCAGTGCCGTTAGTGCTGTTAAGCCATGTTACACCGGGCACTGTTACCGTGCCGCCCGTACCGTTTCCTATAGTGGCATTACCCAACGTACTGTTGCCGTTGGTGCTGCCACTGCCGTTGGTGCCTATTGTACCCAGTCCTGCACCTGTTGCGCCGCCGGCGCCAAGGTTGCCTCCGCCGTTAAGCTGGAGGCTGGCACCCGCACTTCCGGTACCGGAAGCCGTATTACCACCGGTGCCTGCGCCGTTAGCACCGGCTGTATTACTACCTGTGCCATTGGTGCCCACAGCACCGTTAAGCGGTATGCTGCCATTTGCCGAGTTTTGTCCATTACCTGCCTGGCCGAGCGAGGTTGTGTAGTTGCCTCCCGGCACCGTAGTGCCGCTCGTTTGCGAGGTATCGCTTGCGGTACCAAAGAGCCCTGTTTGCGAAGTAGTTTTGGTGCCGCTAAAAAACCACGACCACAATAAAAAGAGCAGCCCAAAGATGAGCAGCGCCCCAAGCAGTATGTAAACAATTTTTTTAGACATGAGCTATTACGAACTTGGCGTCGGCGTCGGAATAAAAAGGCTCCAGGAATTGCCTGGTTCGTCCTTAGTAAAAAGTATACCGTCCTTTTGTAACTCCTCGGCAATATTTGTGAACACGCGCGCATTTGCGTTCATAAGATTTTCGTATACCTGCAAACCCTGCAAGCCGCGCACCGAGTCGGAGCCGACCGTTTCTATGTTGGCGTAGCTGGCGCCAAGCGCGGCAAAATTATTTATTGCCTGTAAGTACAGCGGCGCAAGCGTTTGCGGCACCGGCGCTGCTGCAAGATCGGTCGCGATGCTTTTATACGCGGCACCAATGGTTGCAAGCGTCGACACTTTAGATTTATCGCCGCCTTCGACTATTTCATCTATAGCTAAAAGGGTCGCCTGTTCGCTGGCATCCGGGTGCGCATTAAGTATCTGCATGGTGCTATTGCCAAGGGTGTGTAGCGTAGTTTTTGATGAGGCAACGATCTTAAGGTCGGCGTAGGTATAGTCAGTAATCGACGGCTGTGCGCTTGCAACTTGCGATGCTGCCGCGGCAACTATCTGGTCTTGGGTTGGGATATCATCGCCCAAGCCTTGCGACTTAGCGTTGCTAAGGTTTATAAGCAAAGTACGGCCTACGGTATCGGTTAAGTTCGAGCTTTGCGCTGCCTTTAAAAATTGGTTGACCACGTCGGGGCTGGGCGCCGCCAGCGAGGTAGAGGCATTAGCCGCTTGGCTCGCATACAGTGCCGCCTCCCAATCGGTAGAGTCGCTCGGCTGTGCGGTCTGGTCACTTTGCAGGGTTGCAACAGCTGCAGGAGGGTGCGTATAACGATAAGCGCCGTATACCAACCCTGCCGAAAGCAGGACAGACAGCGCAATGCCGGTAAACTTGCCACTTGGTGCATAACGCCCGATCTTCATTACTTCTTAT
>CAIJVL010000039.1 GCA_903824155.1 Candidatus Adlerbacteria bacterium | reverse complement strand
GTCATCGGTATCATCGGGGTCGCCTATCACGATGACTACCTCTCCGCTCTGGAGCGCACTTGCATCATTGGTTTGGCCGCCAGTCACCGTGGTGCTCGTGCTGGCATAAATGGTCTGGTTTAGGCCGTCGCGGCTCTCGAGCGTAAAGGTAGGCAGCGTAACCGTTGCAATAGTGCCGACGGCGCCGTGGCCGCTTTCTACAAAGCTTTGGCGGGGCATGATGCCGCCCAGTATGCCTTGCGGGGGCTTGCCGTTAGTAATTACTATGCGCCCGCGCATAGGCTGCTGCTGGCCGACCACGACGCCCGCATGGAAGATAAGCAGTGCGGCGAGTATGGCCACAGCGCCCCACAAGATCCATTTTGTGTTTTTGGTAAAAAAATAATCTTCGATCATACGTTTATTATATGGCGTATTTAAATCCGGAACGTACGTTTTTAATAAGGCGGGCAAGCGACCACACTAATGCGACTACCGTAGGCAATAGCAACAAAAGCGCGAGCGAGGGGAGGGACTCGATAAGCGAAAGTCCAAACTCGCGCCAATAGGTTAGTACCAGCGAGTGATCAGACAATATAAGTGAAAGGTAGTCATAAAAACCTGAGGCATACAGCTGGCTCATGGTGTACTCAAGAGCTGGCACAAGCAGTGCGCCGCTCAGAAGCGCCACCATGCCAAAAAGCCCTGCGCGCATTTGCGCGGCGCGGCGGCGGGCCGTGTCGATGCGCGCCATGACCGCCTCATAGAGGCCTTTCGGCGGTTCAACAGTGCTCAGTGTGCGGTATAGACCTTCCTCCTTTTTCATACTCTAATTATACGTTGGTTAGTAATGGTTTGGTGCAATAAGCCCCTTGAGCGCAGCCAAAGCGCGGCGGTGGCGGCTTTTGACCGTGTTGGTCGGCTCGCCCAGCATTGCGGCTATCTCCTCAAACGTGCAGTCGTTGGTGTAATAAAGAAGCAATATCTCACGATGCTTCGGGTTCAACTCTTCGAGCGTTGCGTGCAGCTCGCGCGCATCGTCGAGACGTTCGAGCATTTGTGGCGCCAGTTCTTCGGTGTCGGCTATCGTTTCGGCCAGCACGTTGCTGCCTGCTTCATTTTCAAAAGCAGAAAGGGGAACGTGCTTTTTCTTGCGCAGATAATCTATTGCGGTGTTGCGTGCGATGCGCAAAAGCCATGTTTTAAATTTACTCGAATGCACATCGTATTTTTTAAGGCTCTTCCATGCTTTAAGAAAAGTCTCTTGCGAAATATCTTCGGCCGCCGAGGCGTCTCCAACTAAGCGCAGCGCAAAAGAATACACTCCGCGCAAATGCCGGTTGGTTAATTCTCCAAAAGCCGTTTCCTCGCCCGCAAGGTACGCGGCTATCAGCTCTTCATCGCTCCTGTCCATGCGTGGGTCCATAGATGGGACTCATTGTATAATAGAATGGTATGAAAAAGGCACTATTGGGGCTTGCAATTATTATCATAATCGGGGCTGGCGCATACTTTTTAACAAAACCTAACGGGGCACTTGCCCCGGCACAAATGGCCGGTACTAATACTCCTGCGGGCATGCCGTCGTTGAGCACGCTCGTTGCTGCAGGATCTCCGGTGACTTGTACTTTTTCAACCACGACCGCGAACGGCGCTTCGCAGGGGACGATGTACATTGCCAATGGTATGGTCGCGGGCGATTTTACTACCAACACTCCGCAAGGCGGGACGGTCGACTCGCACGTGCTCGTGCGCGACAGCATCAGCTATCTATGGACATCGCTTAGCGCTACCGGATTTAAAAGCACCGTTACGGCGACCTCTTCAGGCAGTAGTAGCGGCCATTTGTCTGTTGGCTACAGCACGCCAATGGATTACGCTTGCCAAGTCTGGACCGTCGACAGCAACAAGTTTATGCTGCCCACAAATATAACGTTCATAACCACCTCATCATATACGGCTCCGAGCCAGGGTGCGGGTGCAACGGGCGCGGCTCCTGCAGGCGCCCCCAAGGGTACTGCAGCGCAGTGCGCGCAATGCAATGCACTCCCGTCGGCCCAAAAAGCTCAATGCATAGCTGCATTGCAATGCTAGAGTAAGTGACATTTTGTTAAACGGCGCACCGTAGTCGGTGCGCCGTTTTTCTTTGCACGCGCGTATAAGTTAGTATCGATGGGACGCCGTCGGTACTTACTCAACTAACGTATATTCCTTATGTTATCCAAACAGCAATTAGCAGCGGCAGCCACGGGTGCAGTCTTAATGCTCGGCCTTGGCGCAGGCGCGCTAACGTATGCGCAGACTACTACTGGCAGCACAAGCGCATCTAGTACTCCGATGATGCACCTGCCGGGCGTTGGCGGCACCGTCACGGCCGTAAGCGGCAATACTATTACGGTAACCGGCAAAGACGGCAAGACGTACACGATCGACGCCGGTAGTGCGACTATTACGAAAGACGAGACTGTAACCGTTTCATCTATCGCGGTCGGCGACACGGTCATGGCCAACGGCACCGTTAGTGGCACTTCGGTCACCGCAACGTCTATCCATGATGGCAAAGCGCCTATGGGCGGAGGCTTTGGCGGACGCGGGTTCGGCAAGGGACGTGGCATACACGGTACGGTCAGCGCAATCTCTGGCAATACGCTGACGGTTACTTCGACAAGTCCTGCAAACAACACCACCTCAACGTATACCGTTGATGCGTCAGGCGCGACGGTGCTTAAGGGCGATGGCACAACCAAACCCGCAAGCTCCACGCTCTCTTCAGTTGTAGTGGGCGACAATGTAATGGTGATGGGCGCTACTAACGGCACCTCCGTCACCGCTAAAGTAATCGTAGACGGTCCTATGCCAAAAATGCAGTGGAACGGCGCCAAACCATCTTCCGCAACCACACCGACTACCACGCAGTAATACAGCCAAACGGATAAAGTAAAACCGCCCCTGGTAGAGGGCGGTTTTTTAGTTGTGGTACCTGTGCGGTTCTACCAAAAGAGCTTGCAGAATGACCAATAGGCCAACCAGCAAAGGAACCATATCCAGGCCGCCATGGAAAGCATCACCCATACTGCTAATCCGATAAGGACGGCATTTTCTCGCCACAAGCCCTTCGGTTTTTTTGCAAGACATGACTCCGTAGTAAGTCGTAACTGTAGCGTGGTTTCAAACATGCTATCTCCCCAAAAAGAGCATGCGTGTACCATACCCACCGATTAACCATTTGTCAAATAAAGTTGTGCCTGCCCGCCGGCAGGCGGGTACCGGAAAAAGACCAAAGGAGTACACTTAAGGAATGGAACCATTGGCGAGCAGGATACGGCCTACAAACCTGGATGAATTTGTAGGACAAGAGCATTTGGTTGGGCCGGAGAAGCCCCTTCGGATTGCCATAGAAAAGAAAGAATTGTTCCCTTTTATATTGTGGGGGCCGCCGGGGAGCGGCAAAACGACGCTGGCACGCATGTATGCTAATGCGCTTGAAGCTGATTTTTACGAGCTGTCAGCGGTCGACAGCGGCAAAGAGGATATTAAAAATATCTTGGGTGCGTCGCGCGGCAAGCCGACGCTGGGATTTACCAAACCGAAGATTCTTTTTATTGACGAGATACACCGCTTTAACAAAGCGCAGCAGGACTTTTTGTTGCCCTTTGTTGAGCGGGGGGAACTTACGCTAATTGGCGCGACTACCGAGAATCCCAGTTTTGAGATTATCTCGGCGCTTCTCTCCCGCACCCGCGTGTTTACGCTGCAAGAACTTTCCAATGAAAATATCGCGCAGATAATCGAACGGGCGGCAAAAGAATTAAAGACAAAAATACCCAAAACAGCAAAAGAGTGGCTGGTCGAAATGGCCGCCGGCGACGCGCGGCAGGCTATCGGCGTTTTGGAAAATGCGCAGGCGCTCTACGGCAAAATCACCCTCGAGACGCTCAAAGAAACAATTCAGTCGAGGCATTTGCGCTACGATAAAAAGGGCGACGAGCACTATAATACTATTTCGGCATTCATTAAATCGATGCGCGCCTCACAACCTGACGCCGCTCTGTACTACTTGGCGCGGATGGTCGAGGCCGGCGAAGATCCGCTGTTTATCGCGCGGCGCATGGTGGTGTTTGCCAGCGAAGATATAGGCGTTGCCGTGCCGACGGCGCTCGTCGTTGCCAACGCGGTGTTTCGCGCCTGCGAAACGATAGGCTACCCCGAGTGCGCTATTAACCTCTCGCACGGCGTTGCGTACTTGGCCGAATGTAAAAAATCGCGCGCCAGCTACGACGCCTACTTTGAGGCGGTGGACGATGTGCATAAGCTCGGCAACCTGCCGGTGCCGCTTAAAATCCGCAACGCACCGACTAAATTAATGAAAGAAGAAGGGTATCACAAAGGCTACAAACTCTATGATAAAGAGTCGTACCTGCCGGAGAAATTAAAAGGCAAAAAATATCTGAAGTAGAATGAATATATGGCGCATATCCACGAGAAAATAGATTTTACGGCAAGCGCCTATGTCGTATATAAAGACAAAGTATTACTGCGCATGCATGAAAAGTACGATATTTGGTTGCCGCCGGGAGGGCATATAGAACTTGATGAAGACCCGGTGCAGGCAGCGGTACGCGAAGTACAAGAAGAAACCGGCCTTGTTATAACGCTTTGGGAAGGCAATAAAAAATTTAGTATCGATAGCAATGGAGAAAAAGAATTAATTCCGCCGGTATCGTTGCACCGGCATCCAATCTCACCAACGCACACGCATGTCAATTTGGCGTATTTTGCCGCGGCATCAACTGATGTGCTTGCCCCAGCCGAAGGAGAGAGCCAAGAGGGTATGGTGTGGTGTACCAAAGACGATTTGGAAAAAATGGATTTGCGCAAAGATATAGCCTTTTATGCCAATCTCGCGCTAGAGACTTTAGGAGAAAAATGATACCTACCTGCCTCTAGTTGCCGCTATGGTGTCGATGCCGACCCACGTTTGGCCCGGGATGTCGGATACGTTGGTGATTTGTATGGTGTGTGCGCCTTCGGGCAGCGTACCGCTGCTAAAGAGCGTTTGCTTGGTGCTGGTAGCCGATGCAAAAAGGTTAACCGTACTCGTTGCTGCTCCGTCGATAGATACTTGCATTTTGCCGCGGTTGGGGCCAATGATGCCGGTGACCGCAAAGGCAGTGGTCGAGGCCACGGTCAGCGACGCCGTATCGCCATTTTGCGTGCTCACCTGCTCGTCGTTTTCGTATCCGTCAACGGGGAAGTTGTAGAACCAGCTGTTGCCAACATAGGTAATGCTGCAATCGTCTCCGTTATATGTGTCGGTATATGCGGCAGGGTAAGTGCCGCTCTTTACAGCTTTGATTGCATCGAGATATTTAGTGCCATCTTGTACCGTAGGTTCGATCCCGGGGCCGCCCTCGTCTATTTCATTCCAGGCGTAGGTAAGCATTAACCGCGGGTTGGTAACCGTCGTACTCGATGCGCTTGCTACCCAGGTGTAAGCGTCTTTTAACTGCTGCTCCCATTGGCTGTAGGTAGGCTGCTGCACCCACGAAGTGGCGTTGCGCGGGCGACCGTCGTTTACCGGGCTTAAGCCGGGGACCGAAAGCAATCCAGCCTGCGCCGTGGTGCTCCAATTTGCTTTTTCAACCGCCACCTCTGCGCTGTAACAATGCCCGCCTGCGCCGCCAACACCCGAGCCGGATGGCCCATAGGAGGTTGCGCCGTCAAATCCGTACTGCTCGGTCGACACCAGATCCATGTTGTTGTCGATAAACAGTGGCGGCCCAAGACCAACGGCCGCGTCGGCGTTCGTAAGATTGTTTAACTCAGTGCGCCAGTTTGGGCCGAATGCTCCGGTCCCGTTGAGTCCGCTCGCACCAAACCAAAAGACCACGGGGCGATTATCGGATGTCTTTAAGTACTGACCGTCCTGAAATTTACTTACCACGTAGGGGACTTCGCTGCTGTCCCAGTAGCTGGCCGTCGTATTGCTGAGCATAAAGGTAAACTTGAGCCTGTTGTGGTACTGCGATGCCATGTAATCGTTAAAGGGGGCCATCAACTCGGCACTAGTCGTACCACTGTCCTGGTGATACCAATCAAAACTCCAGTAATCGAGCCCGCCGTTGGATGCGTCCAGGATTTCCTGATCTATGATCGCCTGCTCGTTGGAAACCGCACCATGGTCAAACCAGCCAAACGTCGGTTCGCGGTAGCTGTAGCTGGTAAACAAAGAGGCATTAACTCCGTAATTATTTGCAACAAAATTTTCCGAAGTGGTGGCGTCGGTAGAGGTCGCGTACCACGCGTCCCAGCGTATAGCGCCGATAAGCGGCGAATTTGGCCATGTGTTGGCGAAGGTGACGCTTATGGTCGAGGTTGCGTAATTGCCGGCTGTATCCTTTGCAATCGCGGCAAGCGTGTGACTTGCGTTGTTGTAAGCGGAGGTGTCGATGCTTATCGTGTATGGGGCGCTGGTTAGCTGTGCGCCGACAGGAGTGCTGTCGAGCATAAACTGTACGCTAGCAATGCCGCTGCTGTCCGAGGCGCTTGCGGTTATGATAAGAGGAGAGGAAAGCAAAGAGGCCGAAATAGTTTGGCCCGCCGTAGGCGTTGCAAAAGAGATGCTCGGCGGGGTGGTATCAGGAGCGGGAGCGGGACTTGAGCCGCCCCCTCCTCCACCGCCTCCGCCGGAGCTTGGCGGAGAGATGGGCGCAGTGCTTGGCGGAGGGGGTTGCAACCACAATTGGGTACTGGTACCAAGCACTAATGGCGGCAGTGCCGCGCTACCGGGCACTGTGGCGGTTGAAGCAACGTTGTTGTTTGCAGAAATGCTCGCAAGCAGTGCGCGGGTTTTAGGTCCAACGCTGCCGACTGGCTCGAGCGCATGCGCGCTTTGAAACGCTGCAACTGCCTGTGCAGTAACGGGGCCAAAATAACCGGTAAAAGTAGGGTAGTCATAGTATTC
Organism: Candidatus Adlerbacteria bacterium; assembly: GCA_903824155.1. Lineage (GTDB taxonomy): Bacteria > Patescibacteriota > Minisyncoccia > Phycocordibacterales > SBAW01 > GWA1-54-10. The sequence goes on along the minus strand of CAIJVL010000039.1, from coordinate 19,217 downwards.
GGCCGTTTTTAAAAATTGCTGCAGCGCAGATACGTCGTTGCCGCTGGAACCAAGTGCAAGTGTGCGTGATATCGCAAGCCCTGCAGTGGCAGGTGCCGGTACGGCAGATAATTGAATGGGTGCAGATGACACGGCGGCGTTAAGGATATCGCGCGTTTTAGGCCCTACCGCACCTACGCCATCTAACCCGTTTGCCTGCTGAAAGGCCGCGACCGCAGCTTCGGTCAGTGTTCCAAAATAGCCGGTAGGGTCTGTGTGCAGATAGCTGCCGCTCTCTAGTTGTTGTTGCAGGGCAGTCACATCTGGGCCCGTCGAGCCGATCGCAAGCGGCCGGTCAAACGTAAGCGCTGCGGCAGAAAGCGGCGCCACAGACAGTGCGGCTCCGGCAAAAAAAAGAAGAGCACTTATTTTTATACGGGTATGCATGGCGCTATTGGCTGGTGTTCGGAGTGTCGGTTGCAACTGCGGCGGTATCGGTGGCCATAGTGCCATCGGAAATGACGGGCGGCATGGGTGCGCCTATCTGTACCTGTCCCTGCTGTTGCTCGAGCTCAAGCAGACCCGCAAGCTGTTCTTGGTTTATGCAAGTCGATCCAATGCACAGCTGCTGCGTGTGGAAGCTGCTTGCAAATCCTGCCACCGTAGCCGCAAGGTTTGCTACTTGGCTCGAGACCGTTTGTACCGCCTCGACAAGCGGGGCGATTAACCCGATGTAGTTGAGCCCCAGCGTCCCGTCGGGTGTTAAAGCGGTTGCCGAGGTAGTCGCAACTAAGTTGGGAAATACCTTTTGCACGTCTTGCGCAATAAAGCCGTACTGCCGCACGCTGTCTTTTTCCGGGTCGAGCCAGTCATATGCTACAGGAGTCAAAGCATTAATGGCCGCCAATGAGGAAGAGGCATCCAAACTCGCTACGTTTGTTTTAAGCCGCTTGTCCGAGCTTTGGGTCAGCGTGCCCGACAGTTGTGCATTGCCTCCGTCAAAGACGGCAAAAACGGTGCTCGAGGCGCTGTTGATGACGTTAAATGCAAGCGTAGAGCTGGCTGCGTCGCTGCCCCAAACCGACAGGCGCGCGTATGGGGTGCTGGTGCCTATGCCAAGGAATCCTGTGGGTACGGGCAACGCAGTGGTCGAGGAAGTAGTTGCAGTCAGGCCTGTGCCAAAAATAAAATTGCCGATGGAGAGCTGGTTGCTGGCGGACGCCGAAGGTAAAAGAGCGTTCCATCCGATGGCGATATTGTTTGCGCCGACAGTCATGTTTTGACCGCTATACGCGCCAAAAAAAGAGTTGTCGTTGCCGGTCGTATTGTTGTAGCCGCTGTACAGGCCAAAAAAGGCGTTGAAGTTGCTGTTGTTGCCGGAGTTGAGGCCGGCGCTGGCGCCCACTATAGTTGAGCCGATGTTCGAGTAGCAACAAGTGCTCCCTGCCATGGCATTGGTACCTACTACCGTCGAGCTTGCGCCTCCTGTGTTATTGACCGCGGTTGCCGCTCCAATAAGCGTACGGTAACTGGCGGAGTCTCCGTTATAGCCTGCGCTGCCACCCAATGCAGTGTTGGAGGAGCCGCTCGTGTTGTTGTACAAGGCTTGTTGTCCTACTGCGGTATTGCCCGGACCTCCTGCATTGTTGTACATCGCATTTTGACCAACTGCTGTGTTTGAGTAGCCTCCTGTATTTGCAGCCAATGCTCCCATGCCCAAAGCAGTGTTGTTGTTGCCGCCGCCATTGTTAGAAAGCGCAAGATACCCTATGCCAGTATTATTTATACCGCCGGCAGTCACCGATGAAAGGGCCTCATACCCAAATGCTGTGTTATAGCCGGGGACGGTGGTCAGCGCAATACTTTTAAGCGCCTGGTACCCGAACGCGGTGTTGTAAGCCGAGGAGGTTGCGTTAAACAGCGCCTGGTAGCCAAACGCGGTATTGCCCGCAACAGCAGATGTGGTTGCTAGAAGGTTGGCACCTGCGCCAATGCCTGCCAGTGTGAGCCCGCTTGTGGAAGATGCAGTAAGCACGGTCTGTCCGCCGATTTTATAACCATAGTTGCCCGCAGCGTTGATAAATCCATTGACGTCGAGCGGGTAGGCCGGACTTGCAGTATTAATACCCAGTGCGGTGCCCTGGCTGTTGTACAGGCTACTGCCCGAGAGCGACCAGTAGTTGGTAAGGCCGGCCGGGTTGAGGCATGCGCCGTTAATAAAAATGCAGCCGCCGCTCACTACCAACCCGTTAGAAAGCGTTGTAGTGCCGGTTCCTCCAAAAGAGCCGGTAATGCCCAGCGACGAAGTCGAGACGTATTCCCAGTTGCCGTTGGTGTCCGACAGCAGCAGCTGATTGGCTGCCGGCGCACTCGAGGTGCCGGTGCCGCCATGTGCGATAGAGAACAGGCCGCTGAGCGAGCCAAGCGTGTCGTCCGAATCCTCTCCTCCCGAAGTATTGGTCAGTGTCGAGTTCGAGATCGCCACGTTCTGTAAAGAGTTTATCCGGTTCGACAGCGCTATTTCGTTGTACAAGCCGCCTACCGAGTACGGCGACGCAGAGCTGACATTGCCGTATATAATAGTGCGAAAGGAGTTGTTGAGACTTTGCAGCTGGCTGTTAAGCTCGTCTTGCGTAACATACGAAGTGATCGGAGCCGGCTGATATACAACCGTACGCTCCACTATTATGGGGGCGGGTGTAGTCGTTTTTGTTTGCGTTGTTAAAACTGGTGTAGAGGTTGAAGCCGATACCGTCTCTGCAGGGGAGGCCGAGTCGTCGACCGCGGCAGGTAATGCAGACGGATGAGCCAGTCCCACCACGCTCAATACAGAGAAAAGAATACCCGCCAGAAAAGTATGAATCACGTCTTAGGATAGCAGACTTCCTCATCGGGGCGCTAGAGGTTCTGTGGATAATACGTCTGTGGTATACACTATTATATATGCAACACGAAACCATAATCTTTGGCGGCGGATGCTTCTGGTGCACCGAGGCGGTATTTCTCATGATAAAAGGCGTCGAGAGCGTCGAGCCGGGGTACTCGGGGCCTGAATATAAGACGAGTAAGGGTCCGAGCTATGAAGAAGTTTCTACCGGCGAAACGCCGTACGTTGAGTCTGCAAAGATAGTGTACGACCCGGACCAAATCGCTTTTCCGGAACTTTTGCAGGTATATTTTGCATCGCACGACCCGACAACGCAGAGCCGGCAGGGCAACGACGTGGGTCCGCAATACCGCTCAGTGATTTTTTACACAACCGAGAGGCAAAAGCAAATGAGTGAGATGTATATCCAAAACATCCAAATTAATTTTTCACAAAAAATTGTCACCACCGTCGAGCCGTTGGTGCAATTCTACAAAGCCGAGGACTACCATCAAAAGTATTATGAAAACCACAAGGACGCAGGCTACTGTCAGCTTATAATCACTCCCAAAGTCGAAAAGGTGCAGGAAAAGTTTAAGGCGCTGCTTAAAAAATAAAAAGTGGTATAGTCTTTATGTATGCAACCGAAAATACTGCTGACGCCTTTTTATATTATTGCTGCTACCTTTATCGGGTTGGGGGATACTTTTTTTCTTGCGTATTACCAGCATTTGGGGCTTACACCTACCTGCGCTATTGGCGGCTGCGAAATAGTGCTTAACAGCATGTATTCCAAGTTCTTTGGCATCCCGCTCTCGTATATAGGGGTGGTGTACTACTTGTATATGCTGGCGCTTGCCATAGTGCTTGCGTATGACCCGTTTGGAAAGGGTATGCGGTTTGCCATGCTTGTCTATGCAACCATTGGGCTGCTCTGTTCAATCGGCTACGAACTAACGCAAATATTCGTCATACACGCCATCTGCATGTACTGCGCTATTTCTGCGGCAACGACGCTCCTTTTGTGTATCTTGGCCGTGTGGCATTGGCGCAGCACCCGCACCTTGGCCTAATTTACCGTTGCCAGGCGGGGCGCCTAAAGCGGCGGTACATTCTATATATAAGGTAGAGGAACGCTATAGCCAGCACAGGGTAAAAGACTCCCGCGTTGCCGACAAGCCAGCGCACGGCGATCAATATCCATAGGTAAATGGTGTAGAGCCAGTACCAAAAGCCGGTTGTCGGGTTTTGTACCTGCACGTCTTCGGTTGCGGCACCTGCCACAATGCCGGGCTTGGGCGTCGTACTAACTTTTTGTTTCGTAGTTGAAATCTGTCCGTCTAACGCATTTGCAATGCCGTTGCGAGCGCTGTCTATTGTGCTAAACACCGGCTCGGTAACGCTTGCCACCTGAGGCGATACGCCGGCAATATCTTTTTGTATCGCGGCCGATGAGTCGATGCTTGCGGCCGTTTGTGCAAATGCTGTATTGCTGCCGGTGGTGCTAACCGGCTGCGGCTTGGCGTTGATAGTAAAGTTTTGCGCAGTCTGCTCGGCAACAGAGCCGTCTTTGGCAACCAGCTGCGCGTTTATGGCGTGTACTCCTGCGGCTGGCGTCCACAATACCGATGCCGTTTGTGTTGCGCCGGCTGCCAAGTTTATCGCTGTACCGCCAATTTTGGCGGTGCCATCATAAAAAACGAGCGTACCCACAAATACCGCGGTGTCGGTGTTGCTGATAACGGCGTACATATGCACGCTTTGACCCTCGGTAACCGGCGTTTTAGAAAGGAAAATGGGATCCTTGGCAAACCCCGCTGCCATAGATACTGAAGGGATCAATACAAACGCCGCCAACAGATACACAGAGAGAAGCTTTTTCATACACAGGTAATTATATACGGCTTTTTTAGCGTGATACCATATATGCATGCAGCCCCTTCGGTATGTTCGGGATTACTTTGGGCACTTTTTTATCCCCGGCGCGCACAATGCGCATCGTCCGCGCATTTTGCACCGCCCGTGGCTTATCTTTTTTCTGGCGGTCATCTTGGCGACCGAAGGATTTTTAGTATCGAACCTTGTTGCGCGCCAAAGCGACCAGCAATTTTTAGCCGCAGTCGTGCCTGCCGAGATAATCGCGCTTACTAATACCGAAAGGGTCGATACTGGCACGGGCACTTTAACCGAAGATGCTTTGCTCGACGGCGCAGCTCAAGCCAAGGCTGCCGACATGGCAGCTCAGGGATATTTTTCTCACGTGGGGCCGGACGGCAAAACGCCTTGGCAGTGGATAAGTGCTTCGGGCTATCAGTACCAATATGCAGGCGAAAATTTAGCTGTGCGTTTTATTAATTCTGTTGATGTGGTCAACGCTTGGATGGCGTCGCCTACGCACCGGGCCAATATTATAAAACCTGTGTATACGCAAATAGGCGTCGGCGTTGCAGAGGGGATGTATCAAGGTCAGCCAGCAACCTATGTTGTGCAATACTTTGGGACGCCCAAAAATGCGCAATCTGCCGCAGTCGCAGTCGCACTACCCTCAACACATACTTCAACTAAGGCTGCTACGGTAGCGACAGCACCAGGAGCATCCGCCTCACCTGCGGTCGAGGGCGCTTCAACCGCAGCTCCTGCTTCTGCCATTGCGCAATCTAACTCGTTTACGCAAACAATCACTCGGCAGCTTATACGCGCGTTTAGCGAACCGCAGCAAACCAGCAACTTGCTATTAGGATTTATTGCAGCACTTTTGCTTGGCGCGCTTTTATTTACCTTTTTTACGCATTTGCAGATACAGCATGGAGGCATGCTGGCGGCAGGCGTATTTGTTGCCGCTTTGGCGCTGTTCTTTTTTGCCATTAACACGCGGCTCATTGGAAGCGCGCCGGGGGGCACGCAAGCAGCGGCGGTTGCCACATCCGAGGGAGGCGTTATTATTACACAAGAAGCGGCTGACACTGGGTACGCTTTATTTCCCAATTAACTATTAATTTTATTATATGTCATCACGGCAGTTGCAGGTAGGTGTTGCAGTTGTGCTCGCTATTGCAGTCGTTATACTATTCTTTATTTTTAACCCTTTTACTACTTTGCAAAATAATTCTGGACAGGAGGCTTCGACCGCAAGCAGCCAGTTGGTTGTGCAGGACGAAGTAGTTGGCACTGGCACTACAGCAGTAGCGGGCGATTTAGTTACCGTTAACTACACCGGCAAGCTCGACAACGGCACAGTGTTCGACACTTCAGTCGGTAAACAGCCTTTTCAGTTTACGCTTGGCGTAGGGCAGGTGATACCGGGCTGGGACCAGGGCGTTGCCGGCATGAAGGTTGGAGGCAAGCGCATTCTTATAGTTCCGCCTTCGCTTGCGTACGGCCCCAACGACTACGGCCCGATACCAGGCAATTCGACGCTTACGTTCGAAGTTGAGCTTCTTAACGTCGCCTCATCGACCTCAGCTCCCACAGCACAGTAATAATTGGGCTAAAACTATTTTCAAAATCCGCCCTAGTAAAAAAGGGCGGATTTTGCTATCGTGTCCTTTGGTAGTTCAAAAGGAGCGCATGATGAAACACGCTACGATGCTTAATCCCGCCCGCATGGTAACAATCGGAAGCAAGATATTGTTTGACGACTCTGTCGCAGCAAAGATCGTGTTTGCCAACGAGCCAACGACGCCGGCATCGGTCCCACCGAGCGCCGTTGTACGGATGCAGGCTCCGGTAACGCTGGTGGGCGGCGAACAGGCATTTTGCGACCAGCTGCATGCCGACGCCAAAATTTTTGGCGACATGATCCACTTCAAAGACTGCTCATATACACTTAGCAAGATCCGCGGAGGCAACTGGGGTGAAGTAATTCACATTGCTGTCTAACGATTCTAACGAAAGGCCGCCATCTGTGCGGCCTTTTTCTTTTTCTCCTAACAACGTATAGTAAGCAAAACATGCGGCCGATTACATTCACGATAGAAAAAGAAATCGCAGGAAATATTTCTGGCACTCTGGCGAGAGCAGGGGTTCTTTCAACCCCTCATGGCAACATTAAAACGCCGGCGTTTGTTGCGGTCGGTACTAAGGCCGATGTCAAAGGTATCGACTCTACGCAATTTCCAGAATTGGGCGTGCAGACAATTATTGCCAACACGTACCATTTATATCTCTCGCCTGGCGAAAAATTAATCGAGAAAGCGGGCGGCATCCACAAATTCATGGGCTTTAACGGTCCCATTATGACGGACTCCGGCGGCTTTCAGGTATTTTCTTTGGGGGAAGGATTCGGTAAGAAAATATCCAAGTTATCAAAACCGGAGAAGGAATCCTTGGACGCGAGCGCTGCGAGCGGCCAAGGGGAGCGGGAGAGGATTCCTTCTCCGGTTTTTTGGGATGAGGATTTAGCCACCAGCCACGGCAAGCTGGCAATAGTCGACGAGGACGGCGTATCGTTTACCTCGCATGTCGACGGCTCGCTCCATCGTTTTACGCCCGAGCGTTCTATCGAAATTCAGCACGGACTTGGCGCCGATATTATTTATGCGTTCGACGAGTGCACCAGCCCTGCGGCCGATTATGAGTACCAAAAGGAGGCGATGGAGCGCACGCATCGCTGGGCCGACCGTTCTTTAAGGGCTCATCGCGGCAATATCGAAAAAAATAACCAGCAGGGAATTTACGGCATCGTGCAGGGCGGCCGCTATGCCGACCTGCGCATCGAGAGCGCACAAATGCTTGCTAGTATGGACTTTGACGGCTATGGCATTGGCGGCTCATTTAGCAAGCAGGACATACTGGGTATTTTGGATAAAGTTAATAGCGTTTTGCCCAAAGAAAAACCGCGCCACCTTTTAGGTATTGGCGAGCCGGAAGATATGTTTATAGGTGTTGCAAGCGGCATCGACACTTTTGACTGCGTTGTACCGACGCGCAACGGTCGAAATGGCGGATTATTTACCAGTAAAGGCAAGATACAAATCCCAAATAGCGAGTATATAAGCGATTTTGGCCCAATTGATGCCGACTGCGATTGTACCGTCTGCAAAAATCATTCGCGCAGTTATATACATCATCTCTTCCGTACGCATGAGATGCTTGGGCCTATTTTGGCAAGCATGCACAATATCCGCTTTTTAACGCGATTAGTAGAGAAGATTCGCCAATCTATTTTGGACGGTAACTTTGAAGAGTTTAGGGATGTGTTTTTATCACAGTATAAACTGCGGTAAAGTGAGTAAATGACATCTTTTGATACTGCCAACTGGCGCACCGACAAAATACTGACACTCCAAGAGGCGGCGGAGCACGCCGAGCAATTACGCCTGCAGGGTAAAATTTTAGTAACCCTCAACGGTTCGTTCGATATTTTGCACGCCGGGCACCTCGACCAGCTCGAAGAGGCCAAACTGCAAGGCGATGTGCTGTTTGTCGGCATCAACTCCGACAACTCAGTACGCGAAGGCAAAGGAGAAGGCAGACCCTACATACCTGCAGAAGCGCGCGCTGCGCTTTTAGCCGCATTAGCTTGTACCGATTATGTCGTCATCATTGATGAGCCGTATGATACAGTGCCACAGGCGCTCATTGAAGCGGTTAAGCCGCATGTACACGTTAATGGCTACGACTATGGGCAGCCCGAAACATGGGTCGAATGGCCCGTCATGCAGCGTGTAGGCGCCAAAGGCTATATGGTCAAACGCCGCAATGAAATATCTACTTCGGATCTCATCAAAAAGATCCGCAACGCTCACCTTCCGGGATGAGCGTTTTTGTGGTAACCTCGCGCTAGCTAGAACATTCAACTTAACCTTGCAGGAGGCTCGCATGAGCTTGAGTAAAGAAAGGGCAGAGGAGCTCTTAGGCTCTTTCAAAACCAAACGCATCCTCGTTGTAGGTGATGCGTTTGTTGATACCTATGTCGAGGGCGAGATTGAGCGCCTTAACCCCGAGAGTCATCACGTGCATCTGCTTCGTGTTGGTAAGGGTAAAGTGCAATATCGCTCCGGGGGCGCCGGCAACACTGCTCGTAACCTGACATCGCTTGGTTCGGATACCTCGCTGCTTACGATCCGCGGGAACGACAAGCTTGGCGAAACGCTTGCAGATTGTGCATATACAGAAGGGTATACACCATATACCGTCGCTGATGTGTACGCAGGCGTAAAGCGCCCAACCATTGAAAAGCGGCGTTATGTCACTAAGGACGGCGTACTCTTGCGGGTTGATTATGAGCCCGAGGAAAGCACGCAGCCTATGAGTGATCACTTCGTGTCATTACTGCTCCAGCAGGCTGATGCGATACTTGATCACGTAGATGCAGTCCTCGTCTCTGATTATGGCAAGGGCATGCTTACCGAGAAGTTTTGCAATGAATTTCTCGACATGGTGCAGAGTCGCAACCTGCTGCTTTTGGCTGACGTTAAGCCGCGGCAGGCAGGCCATTTTGTAGGTGTTGAGATGATGGCCCCCAACCTGAAAGAAGCGTCAGAGTCGCTCGGCAAAAGCCCGACGAGCAATCCTGAGGAGATCGCGTCGCTGCTTGCAAAAAGACTCAATACCGAAGTTTTTTTGACGGCTGGTGAGCAGGGTATCTGTGTTGCCAATAAAACTGACCCCGTGCTAATGGTCAGACAGATGCATCGGGTCAAGATAGGTGACACGTCGGGCTGCGGCGACACTGCAGCCGCTGCTATCTTGCTTGCTAAGCTGGCGGGCGCTACTTCAGAAGAGGCAGCTGAGTTTGCCAACGCCGCAGCCGCGGTAACGGTAAGCATGGTTGGCGCATATGCGCCAACTCCGGCTGAGGTGCTGCGGATGCTTGCTTCGTGAATTTGCAACAGTTGGGCGGCGGGTCATGACCCGCCGCCCTTTTCTTTTCATAACAGAGTATTTTTGCTAGAATGTAAAGATATGGCAAACGCAGGGTTTAAACTCAAATCTCAGTACGAACCAGCAGGCGATCAGCCCAAGGCTATAAAAGAGCTGGTAGAAGGGCTCAAAGCGGGGGAGCGGTTTCAGACTCTCTTAGGCGTAACCGGCTCGGGCAAAACCTTTACCGTTGCCAACGTAATACAACAAGTCCAAAAGCCTACGCTTGTTATTGCACACAATAAGACACTTGCGGCTCAGTTGGCGCAGGAGTATCGCGAGTTCTTTCCCGATGCGTCGGTCCAATATTTCGTGTCGTACTACGATTACTACCAGCCGGAGGCGTACATTCCAACCAGCGATACTTATATTGAAAAGGAGGCGCAGATCAATGTCGAGATTGACCGTTTGCGCCACGCCTCGACCCAGGCATTGCTGAGCCGTAAAGACGTAATAATAGTTGCTTCTGTATCTTGTATTTACGGTCTCGGTTCGCCCGAGCAATACCGCAAAGTGCATTTAGAGTTGGCTGCAGGCGTCAAGAAAAATCGCGCAGAGTTAATTCGCGAGCTTATCAACGTGTATTTTACTCGAACCAACGCAGACGTAACGCCGGGCACTTTTCGGCCTATCGGCAATAGTATAGAAATTATGCCGACCGGCGAACGCATTTTGTACCGCGTTGAATTCGAAGGAGAGATGATAGTTAAAGTGCGCGTAATTGACGCCATTACCCGCGCCGAGCTCGAGCCTCAAGCGTCACTCTTTCTCTTTCCTGCCAAACACTATGTGACTCCTGAGGATGAACGCGCTCGGGCCATCGAAGATATTAAATTGGAGCTGAAAGAACAGCTTAAGAAATTTGAAAGGGCGGGCAAATTACTGGAGGCCGAGCGCATTAAACGACGCACTAACCACGACTTGGCGATGATCCGTGAGATAGGCTATTGTAACGGGATAGAAAATTACTCGCGCCACTTTGACGGACGCAAGCCGGGACAGCCGCCATTTACGCTTTTAGATTATTTTCCGCACAAGGCCGACGGTACGCCGGACTTTTTAACTATTATCGACGAGAGCCATGTGACGGTGCCGCAAATCGGTGCGATGTACGGCGGCGATCAGGCGCGCAAGGCTAACTTGGTCGACTTTGGCTTTCGCCTCCCGTCGGCGGTAGACAACCGCCCGCTCAAGTTCGAGGAGTTTGAAAGCCAAGTGGGGCAGGTGCTGTTTACCTCGGCTACCCCAAGCGTGTACGAAAAAGAGCATTCGACCAAAGTGGTAGAGCAGATAATCCGCCCTACCGGCTTGGTGGACCCCGAAATTATCGTCCGACCTGTTACGGGCTCTTCCCAAGGACCGTCCTTAACTCAGGGAGCCAAAGGACGGTCCTTGGAAGAGACCTCAACTTCGTTTGGTGATTTGCAGGACAAAGAAACAAAAAAACGCGGCAAAACGCCTATACAAGGCCAAGTGCAGGACTTTTTAAACGAGGCCGAAGCGGTGATAAAGAACGGCGGTCGCGTGATGGTCACAACGCTTACCAAAAAAATGGCCGAGGACCTAGCCGAGTATTTAAAGGATAGGGATATAAAAGCCGCGTATTTGCATAGCGACGTAGAGACGCTCGACCGCATCACTACGCTTACCGACCTGCGTAAGGGTGTGTATGACGTGCTCGTGGGAGTCAACTTGCTCAGAGAGGGGCTCGACCTTCCCGAAGTGCAGTTAGTTGCGATACTCGATGCAGACAAAGAGGGTTTCCTTCGTTCAGAGACATCATTGATACAAACCATCGGCCGCGCGGCACGCAATGTCGAGGGCCGCGTCATTTTGTATGCCGACCAGATCACAAACTCTTTAGAGAAAGCGATTAGCGAAACCAACCGCCGCCGCACTGTGCAGCTTGCCTACAACAAAGAACATCACATTACGCCCAAGACAGTGCATAAAGCAATCAAGGATATTACAGATCAGCTTCGCAGCGAGCACACCAAAGCAATTGTCAGCATGCTCGAGGTAGACAAAGATTTATACAAGCAAAATCCGCGCGGCTTTATTGCGCAAAAGAAAAGGGAAATGGCCGAAGCAGTTAAAGATCTCGACTTCGAAACCGCCGCACTCTTGCGCGATGAAATCCGCGCACTTTCGCCTGAAGGCAGAGCCGAAGCCAAACAAAAAGCCAAATCAAAAGCTGCCCGTAAAAAGGTCCAAAAATAAGTAACCTTATTGGTTTAGTTTGTGTTATGGTAATCGGAGATCAAAGAAAGAGAGGATATCATGCAGAGAGAAGATTCGGACTTTCCTGAAGTTGGCACTATCAAACTTTCGCAAATGATGACGATTCCTATGCTGCTGGCGCTGACTTTGCTCGCCTTGTACATTCATCCGTTTTAGGGGAGCAGTTATGGAGAAATCCAAATACTTTCCTCGTCAGCCAAACGAAGAACGGTTTGAACGGTTTGACCAGGCTGTAGCTGAGGTACACAAAATCGCAGAGCAGCAACGACTGCGGTTGGTAAAGGGCGCAGACTTCGAAGCTATCCGGAAATCGGTGCTCACAAAAAAGAACTCCGAAGGGCACTAGCCCTTCGGAGTATTTTATTTGACAAATATGCTATAATGCGCGCACATAACTACACCCTAGGGCCAGGCCCTCGGGGGCTTATGCTTTCATATGGAGGACAAAATCACAATAAAAGGGGCAAAGACCCACAATTTAAAGAATATTTCACTCACCATCCCGCGCAACAAGATGGTGGTTTTTACCGGACTCTCGGGGTCGGGAAAGTCTTCGCTTGCCTTTGATACTATTTTTGCCGAAGGCCAGCGCCGCTATATCGAGTCTCTGTCGGCCTATGCGCGCCAATTCTTGCGCCAGATGCAAAAGCCCGATGTCGAGGAGATCACCGGCCTTTCTCCCGCGATATCAATCGACCAAAAGTCGCGCAGCAACAACCCGCGCTCGACCGTTGCCACCATTACCGAGATTTACGACTATCTGCGTATTTTGTACGCGCGCGTGGGCAAACCGCACTGTCTAATTTGCGGCCGCGAGATCCGCAAGCACAGCAACGAAGAGATAATCGCAAGCATTGTCGATGGGGTTACCAAAAATGCGCCTAAAAAAACGCGCAAAGTAATGGATGTTGAGATTAGTGACGATACGGTCAAGATATTTACACCGGTAGTGGTCGGCCGTAAAGGAGAATATTACCAGCTACTCTATGATCTTCTTGGCAAAGGCTTTGAGCGCGCAAAAATAGACGGCAAATTAGTAAGCTTGCGCGAGCAGGTCATTTTAGCCAAGCACAAAAAACACAGCATCTCGGCGCTTGTGGATGAAATTTTAGTATCGGCCTTTGCGCCTGTGCAAAGCAATATAAAAGGGCGCGCTGCAGCTATGGAGCGTTTAAGCGAGGCTGTCGAGAGGGCGTTGGCCGAGAGCGACGGCTTGGTTGAAGTCGAGGATTCGAGCGGTACCCGTTTGGTATCGGCCAAATTCATGTGCGCGTACGACGGCTTTTCTTTCCCCGAGGTGGAGCCGCGCCTTTTCTCCTTTAACTCGCCGTACGGTGCGTGTCCTGCCTGCAACGGCCTCGGCACCAAGCACTTTTTTACCGACGAGCCGTGCCCGGTGTGTCATGGCATGCGACTGCGCCCCGAAGCTTTAAATGTATTTTTAGAAAGAGAGAGCAAAGACCCCGACCAACCTATCCCCGAAACAAAACAGCGTATTAAAGAAGGCCGCCTTAACATTGTCGAGATAACAGCTCTGTCGATTAAAGACGCGTATGCTTTTTTTGAGGAGCTCGACCTTTCAAAAAAGGATACGGAGATTTCTAAAACGGTTATTAAAGAAATTTCCGCGCGGCTTAAGTTTATGCTTGATGTTGGACTCGACTACCTGACTCTTGAGCGCCGCGCCAACACGCTTTCGGGAGGCGAAGCGCAGCGCATACGCCTAGCCAGCCAACTCGGCTCGGGTCTTGTAGGTGCGCTGTATGTGCTCGATGAGCCGACCATTGGCCTCCATCAACGCGACAACGAGCGTTTAATAAAGACGCTGCTTAATTTGCGCGATTTAGGCAACACTATTATTGTGGTCGAGCACGATGAGGATACTATTTACGCGGGCGACTACCTTGTGGACATCGGCCCCGGTGCGGGCGTGCATGGCGGACAGGTAGTTGTGGCTGATGATTTGGAGACATTACTCACCGCCAAGAAAAACGACAGCGGCTCCGTAACATTGGCGTACCTGCGTGGCGAAAAGGCTATACAAGTGCCCGCGGAAAGGCGCGAAAAAGACAAAGGCAAACTCGAGATTAAAGGAGGCAGCGCTTTTAACATCCATAACCTCTCGGCTGAAGTGCCGCTGGGTCGGCTCACCGCTATCACCGGCGTGTCGGGCTCAGGCAAGTCGACATTCCTCTACGAAATTTTGTACGAAAATTTGCGCGCACGGTTCGACAAAAAGTATCGCACAAACAAAACGTATAACGCAGCGAGCTTTAAAGGCACCGAGCATTTAAGCCGCGCCATACTCATAGACCAGTCGGCTATTGGCCGTACGCCGCGCTCAAACCCGGCGACCTACACGGGCTCGTTTGTGTTTATCCGCGAGTTGTTTGCTGAAAGTACCGAAGCGCGCGCCCGCGGATGGAAGGCCTCGCGCTTTTCATTTAACGTGCCTCAAGCGCGCGGCGGCGGTCGCTGCGAGGCGTGCGAAGGCAACGGCACTATTGCGGTAGAAATGCACTTTTTGCCGACCGTGTACGTCACCTGCGACGTGTGCAACGGCAAGCGCTTTATGAAGGAGACGCTCGAGGTTAAATATAAAAAGAAGAATATCTACGAAGTGCTTGAGATGACCGTTGAGGAGGCCATTAAATTCTTTGAGGACATTCCCGCTATTTATGATCGTTTAAAAACACTTGAAGAAGTAGGGCTTGGCTATCTAAAACTGGGGCAAAGCGCGACAACTCTGAGCGGTGGCGAGGCACAGCGCGTTAAAATATCGGCTGAGCTGTACCGCCCGCATTTGCAAAAGACTATTTACCTGCTCGACGAACCGACGGTAGGCTTGCATTACGAGGACGTGCAAAAGCTCATCGACATACTGAACCGCCTGGTAAATGCGGGCAACACAGTGGTGCTGATAGAGCACAACATGGATATTATAAAAAGCGCCGACTATATACTCGACTTCGGCCCCGAAGGAGGAGTAGGCGGCGGCAACTTGGTTGCCAAAGGCACTCCCGAAGACGTAGCTAACAATAAAAACTCCCACACCGGCAAATATCTCAAAAAGGTGCTTAAATAAATTGCCATGACGCTGGAGCAATTTAAAAAGAGGATGCAAAAGATGCCCGATTCGCCGGGGGTTTATTTTTTCTTGGATAAGCATAAAAAGGTGCTCTATATTGGCAAAGCTACCGACTTAAAGAGCCGAGTGCGCAGCTATTTTTCAGCCGATCTGCACAAAACCCGCGGGCCGATTATTACCGACATGGTCGAAAAGGCACGCAGTATTGACTGGCGCGAGACTGACTCGGTTTTGGAGGCTTTGATACTTGAGGCTAATTTAATTAAAAACTACAAGCCCGAGCACAATACCGACCTTAAAGACGACAAAAGCTGGAACTACGTTGTGGTTACCAAAGAGGATTTTCCGCGAATACTTTTAGTACGCGGCAAAGATTTGGCTCAGAAAAAGTTTGCTCCTGTTCCCCTTGGCAGCTCGCAGCGCTCACATTCACAAACTTTTTCTGAGCCAGCCTACACTTTCGGCCCCTTTCCTCATGGTTTACAGTTGAAAGAGGCTTTAAAAATAATCCGCAAGATATTTCCGTACCGTGACACGTGCATTCCGTGTCCGGATCAAGGACCGTCCTTGATACAGGGAGCTAAAGGACGGTCCTTGGGACGCTGCAAAGCCTGCTTTAACGCATCCATCGGACTGTGTCCGGGTGTGTGCAGTGGCGCTACAAGTAAAACCGAATACCGTAAGATAGTACGGCGCATCGTGATGCTCTTTCAGGGTAAGAAACTGCAATTGCTGAAGTCGCTTGAGCGCGATATGAAGCGCGCCGCAAAGGACGAAAAGTTTGAAGAGGCCGCACGCCTGCGCACGCAGCTGTTTGCATTGCAGCATATTCAAGATATCTCTTTAATTAAAGACGAGTACCGCATGCCTTTGGGGCAAGGCGCCTTGCACGCTGTGCGCATCGAGGCCTACGACGTGGCACACCTACGCGGCTCGGCCGCTGTGGGTGTTATGACCGTGGTCGAAAATGGTTCAACGCTTAAAAATGAGTACCGCAAGTTTAAAATAAAAACCGCCAAAGCGGGAGACGACACGGGTGCACTGCGCGAGATACTGTCGCGCCGTTTGGGCCACGACGAATGGCCGATGCCGCGCATTATTGCGGTCGATGGCAGTACGGGGCAGATGAACGCCGCGCAAAAAGTGTTAGACGAATACGGAATTAAAATCCCGATTGTGGGCGTTACGAAGGATGAAAAGCACCGCGCCCGCGAAATTAAGGGCGATAGGGCGCTTATAGCCAACCGCGAGCGCGATATTTTGCTGGCCAACGCCGAGGCGCACCGCTTTGCGATAGGATACCATCGCGCCAAAAGAGCTAAAAATTTTCTCACCTAGGACTATAATCCTGATATACTAATGGTATGCGAACGGTAGTAGGGGTTTTGCGCGGCGGTCCCAGCAGCGAGTACGAAGTGTCGCTCAAAAGCGGCGCCAACGTTTTGTCTGCGCTCGACATCAATAAATACGAGCCGCACGATATTTTTATCGATAAAGCGGGGCAGTGGCACCTGCGCGGCGCCCCTGTCAATCCCGAGCGCGCGTTGAGCGGGGTGGACGTTGCCATTAACGTAGTCCATGGCGAGTACGGCGAGGATGGCACTTTGCAGCGGATACTTGAGGCGGTTAACGTGCCGTATACCGGCGCCGACGCGCTTACCTCGGCGCTGGCCTTTAACAAGCACCGCACCAACGCGGAGGCCAAAAAGCTCGGTTTAAAAGTTGCCCACAACACTTTAATTGATAGCAATAAAATAACCGACTTGCACAAAACCGCCTTAAATATATTTCGTGCAATGCCGCACCAGCTTATCGTCAAACCCGCCATCGGCGGCTCGTCAGTTGGTATTACCAAAGTCGACAATTTTGACGCGCTTGAGTTTGCGCTGCAGCGCGCCTTTGCCGTATCGCCCCAGGCTTTGGTGGAGGAGTACATAGCCGGCAAAGAAGCAACCGTGGGTGTAATAGATAATTTTAGAAATGAAAAGGTGTATGCTTTGATGCCTATTGAAATTGTCCCGCCGGCATCCTCACCGTTTTTTGATTATGATGCCAAGTACAGCGGCCAAAGTATTGAAAGAGTGCCCGGATATTTTTCAACCGTAGAAAAGCAAGAGCTGGTAGACGCGGCCAAGACGGTGCATCAGGGTTTGGGGTTGCGCCACTACTCGCGTTCTGATTTTATCGTAAATCCGCGCGGGATATACTTTTTGGAAGTTAATCCGGCCGCCGGCATTGGCATGACGTCCGAGTCGCTCTTTCCTAAGGCATTGCAAGCCGTAGGCGCGCGTACCGCAGATTTTTTTGACCATGTTATTCAGCTGGCCAAAAACCCAAAAAAGAATTAAGAATAGATAGCTATGTCTAATACCCGCTTTACCGACCCATCGAAGCCTCTTGCCGAGCGTAAATGCGTGCCGTGCGAAGGCGGTATACCTCCGTTAACCAGGGAAGAGGCTGAAAAATTAATGCCCGAACTGAACGATTGGATGCTGATAGACGACGCAAACCTGCTTGCCAAAAGTTTTAGATTTAAAGATTTTGCAGAGACGATGCAGTTTGTTAACAAAGTCGCAGACATTGCCGAAGCGGAGGGGCATCATCCGGATATGACTGTTTCCTACGGTTCGGCAACCATCGAGCTGATGACGCATGCGATCGGGGGCTTAAGCGAAAACGATTTTATAGTGGCCGCAAAGATAGACAAGCTCGGCGCCAGTGCCGAATAAAAACAAAACACCCGCGCAAATAAAAATAAGCGCGGGGGTTCCTATTTTTTTCTTAGTAAAACAAGAAACTTGCGATAAACAACATCACCAAGATGGCAGTTGCCTGCGGCCACAGGGCGGGTTGCTCCATAGAACGAGTGTTCATGTATGTTCTCCCTTGGATGAATATCGGTAGTCGTTCCTGCGATTCCAATGGCTAAGGATACTGGAACAACCTGTGGTAACTGTGAATTGTATAACTCTGTCTTTTGTGGACCCTACCGGGATCGAACCGGTCACCTCCTCATTGCAAATGAGGCGCTCTACCAGATGAGCTAAGGGCCCTTATGGGAACAGTCGTTACAATACCGTATTATTGCCCAAAATAAAAGCCCCGTGTGTGTAATTCATTTGACGAAGCGAGCGTCCAGTAGTACAGTTTTGTACGTGCCGGTGGCAAAGTGCCGCCGGAAGATACCAAGAGAGAACGGGGCTAAAAATGTACAAGAAAGAGATCGTACCGGCTAAACCCGCAAAGAGGCCGATTTGGAAGTGCGAATGTGACTCACCAAAAGAAAAAGTGGGCGGTGTACGATGGGAGTGTACCACTCCCGGAAACGAATTTCATCAAAGGGCCAGAATATCCCGCATATCGGGCCTTCCTCTTTCTCAGGGAGAGGTTGGGGTAAACCATACCTGAGTCCTTTCGACAGGTCGAGCGCAACCGCGCTCGACCTTTTTTCTTTTTATTGTTATATTCTCTTTACTGTTCAATCTTCAAAAATTCTGTCGGGATGTTGTATAGTGGTATTACATACGCTTCGGGTGCGTAAAACCCGAGTTCGATTCTCGGCATCCCGACAGAATTTTGGAAGAGTAAAAATGCGTGCGTTCTGTTTTATTGGTGCGTGAGACACGCATTGCCGAGTTCGATTCTCGCTAGGTCCACAATACATATGACACTCACCACC
Source organism: Candidatus Adlerbacteria bacterium (assembly GCA_903824155.1). GTDB lineage: Bacteria > Patescibacteriota > Minisyncoccia > Phycocordibacterales > SBAW01 > GWA1-54-10. Next base: position 500 of record CAIJVL010000039.1, on the reverse strand, counting down.
CATGCAATTGTCGGCGCTGCGGTCGCTTCGGTTATCCCTTCGCATCCGGTCATCGGATTTATCGGCGGATTTGCCAGCCACTTCGCCATCGACTCTATACCACACTGGGCAGAAGGGGAGATACTGCTGCGTTCGGTCGACCGGCCTAAAACTCCCGCTTCGCGAACCGTACGCGCCAGCAAAGATTTGGCGCACGACTTTGTAGTGGTGGGACTCGACTCACTGCTGGGCTTTTTGGCGGCCGCTGCCATTTTGTGGGGCCTGTTTGGCGCACCTTTATATATAGTGCTGCTCGGCGCCTTTGCGGGACAGCTACCCGACGGCTTGCAGTTTCTCTATTTTATTTTTAAGCCGCGCTTTATGGTACCGCTCCAAACGTTCCATGAGCGCATCCAGGAAGAACATACCAATATTGCGTATTTGGGCATCGAAGCCGGCCTTATTTTGGTGGTACTGGCGTTGGGTATTTTGGGCGCTTTTATGTTAAAGTAGGCGCATAG
>CAIJVL010000038.1 GCA_903824155.1 Candidatus Adlerbacteria bacterium | reverse complement strand
GGTGCCGAGGACAGCGTCTATGGCTGCGCGCATGCTGTCGTACGGCTGTGCGCCTTCAAGCGGGATAGCGTCGGTTGAGCCGGCTTTAGTGATGAGGATAAACGGTGTACCGGTGCCGCCGGCCTTGATGGCCTCATTGTAGCTGGCTTGCACCTTAGCTGCGTTTTTACCGGAGCTTAAGCACGAATTGAAGGTATCAACATTAAGCCCGATGTCTTTGGCAAAGACCGGCAGCTGGGTAAGGTCTAGATTATTTTCAGACGGAGTAACCGCGTACACTTTATCGATGTAGGCAAAGAATGCAGTGCTACCGCCCTGGTCGGCTGCGCATTCAGCTGCTTCTGCTTCCTTCGGAGCCTTGGAGTGTATTTGGCCAAGAGGGAAGGCGCGGAAGATCCACTCGACGTTGCCGCTTTGGCCGTAGTAGTCCATAACCTGATGCATCGTCGTGTTAAATACTTTGCAGTACGGGCACTCGAGGTCGGCGTACTCTATGACCTTAACGGCGGCATTGGGGTTGCCCAAAATATGGTCGGTCGCGTCTGCCTGGCGGAAGTTAATGGCCTGCGCCGTGCCGTTGTTGGGGGTAGGGGTCGAGGTTCCCGATTTGCCGACAAAAAATACCGCACCGGCAATTAAAAGGCCCGCAACAACGATAGTAATAGGAAGGATGTATTGTGATTTCATATTTTTAATGGGTTATACAGTAAGTTTAACACAGGCTCTAAAACGGCAAAGTGTGGGTCATGCCGGCTCCAGTGTCCAATTCTTCCCATTGAGAAGTGTCCAGTTTTATCTCGCGGATGCCTTCGTAGTCTTTATATTTTAAGCTGCCATGCTTGCGCGCGTACTCGTACAGCTCGTCGGTTATACGCACGTCTTCAAGGCAGTAGTCGCGGACCTTTTCTTTAAGACCCTGCTTCCACCAGGTTACCGCATCGAGCCCGTGGCCCGTTTTATTTCGACCCAAAGTCGCCTCGGCAATATTGTCGAGCTTGAGCCTGCGGCCGAGCACATTTTTAATTTCTTTAAGCAAATCGACGCTTTTAATTTTAGTTAAATCGCCCGCGTAATATTTGTTGAGGATAGGAATATCAAAATGGTCGGAGTTGTAGCCGACGATAATATCGGCTGATTCGAAGACCGGCCACAGTTTGTGCAGCTCTTCTTTGTAGAAGCCGGTAAGCGTGCCGGTTGTAGAGTCGTGCACGCCGACTACGGTTACCTCAAGCCCGCTCATGTCGCCATTGCTGCGGAAATCGCCCTCTGTCTCTATGTCAAAGGTAATACGACGCATATTAGTTAAGAATTTAAAAAGAAGTCAGCAATAGCTTCTTTTGCAAGCGGGATATCTTTGCCCGCTGCCAAGTCGCGCACGACAAAGCTGCCAGAAGCAAGTTCATCGGGGCCGACCACAATAATGTACGGAATTTTATGTTTGGTGGCGGTCTTAATTTGGTCGCCCAGTTTTCTATCGCCAAAGTCTATAGCGGTGTTAATGCCTTGTGCACGCAAAAACCCTGCAAAGGTCTGCGCTTCTCCGGCCAGTTCGGGCGAAGTAATTGCCACATACACTTTGGTTGGCGGCAGGTAAGCGGGCAAAAGGCCCCGTACTTCTAAAAAGTTGTGCACGGTTGCGTCGCCCATTCCAAAGCCGACGCCGGCAATGGGCTCGTCGTCAAACATTTCGGTTAGATCGTCGTAGCGGCCCCCGCCAAACAGCGCCCTATTGTTTAAGGGGTGTGTATCAAACACTTCGAACACCATGCCCGTATAGTACGCAAAGCCGCGGACGATCGACGGATCAAAGACAATGTTGGTGATGCCGGCCGCCGCAAACTCGCCCAGCATGCGCTGTATCTCTGCGGGAGGCGCAGCGTCAAGAACAACGCCTTCGGGCACCTGTAATTCGGCTAACTTTGTTTTAAATTCATCGATGGGCATTTTGTCTTTGGCGTCCAAGAGGCGTCGCAACGACTGCGCACGCTCGGCATCGAGCCCAAGCTCGCTGATTAATTGATTGAGCCAGATACGGCTGCCGACTTTAATGACAAAATCATCATCGGACGCGCCAAAGGCCTTCATCACGCCGTAGGCGACTCCAATGATCTCGGCATCGGCATACAAAGAGTCGCTGCCAAACAAGTCAACATTTAATTGCCAGTGCTCGCGCATGCGTCCGCGCTGCGGCCTTTCGTATCGAAAAAGGTTAGGTATTGAAAAGAGGCGCAGCGGAAAGCCCAGTTCGCGACGTTTGCCTGCAACCATGCGCGCTACCGTTGGCGTCATCTCGGGGCGCAGCGTTACTTCGCGGCCGCCGCGATCAACAAAGGTATACGTTTGCTCATTGATGATTTCTTCATTCTCAACGCCTTTGCTTTTGTACAGTTCGGCCGGCTCTAGTATGGACGCGCCGTATTCTACATAGCCGGCCTTTTCGACCATGCCCTTGATCGTTGCAAAAAAGTAATTTAAAAAGGCTTGATCCTCTGGATAAAAATCTCGCACGCCTTTATATGGATCAGTCGATAATTTCTCCTTTTTTGCCATTTCGTTTATCATAACAGAAATGCCCCATTCCTCTAAGCAATCTCTAAACAAGGCCGGCTCGGTTTTAAACCTTTATAAGGAACTGGGCGAGACCCCCCGCGAGCGCCTGGAGCGCCTCCGGGTGCAGAAGGCCCATCTTGAGCATGAGGTACTGTCCTACGCAGGACGCCTAGACCCCATGGCCGAGGGTGTCATGCTGTGCCTCGTTGGCTCGGCCAACAGCCGCCGCGAGGAGTATTTGGACATGAGCAAGGAGTATACGCTCGATGTGCTGTTTGGGTTTGAAACGGACACCTATGATATTTTAGGCAAGGTGATAGAAAGCGGCGAGGTGGATACTCTTCGCGTACAAAATATTGAAAAGGCTTTAAACGAATTTCGCGGCAAGATGAGTCAAGAGTATCCGCCGTATTCCAGTAAAACCGTCGACGGCAAGGCGCTGTTTGAGTGGGCGCGCGAAGGGATGCTCAACTCTATTATCATGCCGAGCCGCAGCGTAACGGTGTACGATATTGCAATTACTCATGTATACAAAATAAAAGAGCCGCAACTTTTGGCCTATATAGAATCGTGCGTTTCAAAAGTTAACGGCGACTTTAGGCAGGAAGAGGTGCTGCGCATTTGGAAGCGCCACTTAATGCCGAACGGCACGCGCGAGTTTCCGGCTGCAACTATTACCATATCCTGCTCGAGCGGCACCTATGCGCGCTCAATTGCCCATGGCCTGGGCCAAGAGCTGGGAGTCCCGGCACTGGCTCTCCATATTTTGCGTACCAAAGTGGGAGATTTTAGCATTGAGAAGTCCCTTAAATAACCTTTATGTATAAACAGCCGGGCTATTGTATAAAGCCAATAAAAGTGGTCTAATTGGCATAGACGTTTCTCTATCACAGAGGTGGGAAGATGGGCGAGAAGGGTAAGTTGTACGAGCTTGATACGTTTCGGAAAAACGGCCGTCTCCAGACCCGGTCTGAGATTAGCTCCTTTTTACGCAGTGCTGTTGGGCCGAATTACCATGTTAGTTTTGACCCCGATGGCGTAGGCTTTGTGCCAAAGGCCCCCGAGGTCAATGATGTGTGGGTCACTTCCAGCTTGTGCCTGAGGCGGGCGCCATCTTTCGGTTTTTTTCTCTTCGACCGGCTCTACGAGTTGTGTGACAAAAATCCGCGGTACGAACTTTCCATTTCGGTAATAACCAATACCAAGAGAGGCAAGCGCATCGACAGCTGCCACTACTACGAGCTCTATAGCGCTCCCTTGGTAAAGTCACAAATCTTTTGGGAGAAGAGCAGAGTCTGCGGCAACGGATTCTTTGCTTTCCGCAACTACACTGAAGAGCAGGACAATCTGTTTATCGAACCCGAGTGGATCGAACAGAAATAAGTTCGCGCAATATAAAAAACCGCCCCTCTCGTAGGTGGCGGTTTTTCTTTTTCTAATTCAAGGTAACTATTACCAATCAAGTTCTCCGGTTTTGTATTCGGTGACGCGGGTTTCGAAGAAGTTCTTTTCTTTCGGCATGTCCATAATTTCGCTCATCCAAGGGAAGGGGTTGTCTTTGTGGTACTGGCGCTCAAGGCCAATGCGCTCGAGGCGTCGGTCGGCAACGTGCTCGACGTATTGCTTAACCGATGCGGGCACGAGGCCCACTACGCCGCGCGGCAATGCATCGTCTGCATACCTTTGCTCAAGCTCTACGGCGCGCTTAATGTTGTCGGTAAGGGTTTGCTTGAATTCAGGTGTCCAAATCTCGGGATTTTCCTGGACAATCGTGTTGATGAGGTCGGCTCCAAAGGCAAGGTGGACCGACTCATCGCGGAGGATAAACTGGAACTGCTCGCCAACGCCCACCATGCGGTTTTTGCGCAGCATGGATAACATCATGGCAAAGCCCGCGTAAAAGAAGATGCCCTCCATGATGACGTAAAAGCCCACCAGGTCGTGCACGAACTTTTGGATATTTTCGGTGCCAATGGTGTTAAAGTTCGGGTCAAATACGCTCTTGGTAATATT
>CAIJVL010000037.1 GCA_903824155.1 Candidatus Adlerbacteria bacterium | reverse complement strand
CCGAAGCGCAAAAAAAGGGCGGCATCTGCGCTTTTATTGACGCCGAGCACGCCCTGGACCCCGAATATGCCAAGAAAATAGGCGTAAAGTTAGACGAGCTTCTCATTTCCCAGCCCGATACCGGCGAGCAGGCGCTCGAAATTGTCGAGTCGCTCGTACGCTCAGGCAAAATCGACATAATCGTAGTTGACTCCGTTGCCGCCCTTACGCCTAAGGACGAAATAGAGGGAGAAATGGGATCTTACCAGGTTGGCAAGCAGGCACGCCTTATGTCGCAGGCTCTGCGCAAACTTACTGCCATTACCGCAAAGTCTAAGACCATCGTTATATTTATCAACCAGATCCGCATGCAAATTGGCGTGATGTTTGGCAATCCCGAAACGACGACCGGCGGCAAAGCGCTTAAGTTTTACACCAGCGTGCGCCTCGACATCCGCCGCATCGCACAAATTAAAAAAGGAGAAGAGGTCGTGGGCGGCCGCCATCGCGTAAAAGTAGTTAAAAACAAAGTCGCAGCCCCCTTCCGCGTGACCGAGTTTGACCTCATGTACAACGAAGGCATCTCGACCGAGGGCGAGTTGCTCGCGCTCGGCGAGCGCTACGGCATCGTACAAAAAAGCGGCTCTTCGTACAGCTTTGGTGAGGAAAAGCTCGGCCGCGGCTACGACGCCTCGCGCACCTACCTGCGCGAGAACAAAAAAGTAGCTAATGAATTGCTAAAACAAATCCGCAAAGCCCTTAACGACGGCACCGTAGCCAAAGCAGCTAGTAAGCCAGTCTCGGACGAGGAGTAATAGCTGAGCGCACGATATCAACCACAAGCAGCACAAACGCAACTGCCGCTACGGCGAGTGTAATTTGCACTGCCGGATGCGTGTGAAGGACGGCGTATACGGCATAATTGCCCATTGAGACAAGGCCGTTTTTCTCTACCAAGGCAAAGTTCTGCAGCACGCGCGTAACCCACACCAAGCGCCATATGGCGAGCACCGCCGCAACTAGCACATACAGCTTTAGCATCGTTGTGCTAAATACTTTGCGCGCGGTATAAATGACGCCCACATTGGCCATCACGCGCGTTTCTATATTACTTTGCATGTTAGTTTGGTTGATACTCATAATTATTACAACTTGGATTAAATGTTGGGAGTTACGCTTTTGTAGACTTTTTTAAACTCGGCCTTGGCGCGGTGTACGCGGGTTTTTATTGCGCCAACCGAGACGCCCTCCTCCCGAGCCATTTCCTCCTGCGACTTCCCTTCTATAAAGAAACTACTCAAGGCCTTGGCAAAGGAGCTTGGCATCCGGCTTAAGACCGAGGCCACCACGTCGGCAAGCTCTTTCTTTTCAAACTGCTTTAAATTGCCGTCGGGTATCAATGTCCAGATCTCTTCGTCTAATTGTACCGTACGGGCGCCATCCTTTTTGCGCTTTTGGTACGAGGTGAGCGCGGTGTTAATGAGAATGCGATAGCCCCAGGAAGAAAAGCTCGCGCCTTCTTGGGGCACGAACTTGCCCGCGTTGAGATATATCTTTGTGAAGGCTTCTTGTACTATGTCTTCAGCTGCAGACGCATCTCTTATAATGTTCAGCGCACGGCGCTGAAAAGGCGCTTCGTACTTGCGTACTAAGAGCGCAAACAGTGAAGGGTGCTTTATCGAAAGCGCCAAGATTTCCTCGTCGCTCTTCCCTTCCCCTCTATCTTCCAACGATAGATACTCCATGGACACAGAATATATCATGTATCACTTATTACAACTATCACCGAGACAAAAGGTTGCAGGAAAGGCCTTTTTAGGTACAATGGCTCTAACGCCTTGCAGGGCGCATTTATTTTATCCGAGCCTGCGAGGACCCAATAAAAAGATGGCAATGCTTGAATACAACGAGATTTTG
>CAIJVL010000036.1 GCA_903824155.1 Candidatus Adlerbacteria bacterium | reverse complement strand
TCGGGGTGGCTGGCGCGCGAGTAGGCGTTCATGCCGCTCAGCATGCCTAGCGAGAGAAACTCGGCCAAAATGTGCGAGCCGCCGTAACTCATAAACGGTATCGTCGTGCCGGTAACCGGAAGCACTCCCATGTTGATGCCCACGTGCAAAAGGAAGTGCGCAAAAAAGTAAAACAACACGCCAAAGGCAAACAGCGTCTCAAAGTTGCTGGCGCCGCGCGCCGCCGCAACTAATATCCTCCAAAAGATCACTCCAAACAAAGCAAACACTATGAGTATGCCAAAAAATCCCCACTCTTCGGAAAAGGCGGCAAAGATAAAGTCGGTCTGATACTCGGGCAAAAAACGCAGCTTCGACTGCGTGCCGTAGCCAATGCCCTTGCCCAAAAGCTGCCCCGACCCAACCGCAACGGTCGATTGGTACGCATTGTAGCCCGCGCCCTGTATGTTGGCCGTTGGGTTAAGGAAGGTCAAAATACGCTGCTTTTGGTAGGTATGAAAGCCCACGAACCAGAGCAGTGCAAAGGCCGCGCTGACCACCAAGAGCACCGTCAAAAGATGCTTCCAAGAAATGCCGGACACCAAAACCATGCCGAGCCACATCAAAAAGATTATGATCGCGCCGCCTAAGTCCGGCTGCATCGCCACCAGGATAAAGACGATACCGGCGTACGCGCCCGAAACTATGATATGCCGGAAGTTGCGGATTTCGATGTGGCGGCGGGAAAAGTATTTAGCGAGCGCAATGATAAGCGCGAGTTTTACAAACTCGACCGGCTCGATGCCAAGCGAGCCTACGGACAGCCAGCTCTTGGCGCCTTTGACCGCGGTGCCGAGCCCAATAAGAAAAAGGAGCGGTATTATAAGCACGCCGTAAATACTGGCCGCGACGCCCGAATTGCGCAAGAATCGCCAGTCGACTTTGCTTGCAATAAAAAAGACGGCAACGCCAGCGGCTATCCAAATGAGCTGGCGCACAAAAAACGGGTCTGTCCCGTTAAACGAGTTCATGGTTAACAAACCCAAGCCGCACAGCGCAAGCGCCGCAAAAAAGGCTATCCAGTCTATCGAACTTTTTTTATTGGTGAGAGAAATGGGAGTCATCTAGAGGAGATGCGGAGGGTTAGAATGATGGCAGTACGGTGATTTCGGCACGCACGATATCGGGAGTACCGATCGGCCAGGTAAACACTACTTGGCTTGCGGACTGTGCCGGGATAACCTGCACTAAACTTTTGCTTGCAGCCCGCGCCACGCCTTGGCTGTCAAAAAGCACGGCTGCAACGGTTACGTTTTTGGCATCGAAGAGCGTCTGGTTGCTTATGGTTGCACTAAGTCGTGAGCCGTCGCCAGCAAGATTTTGCTGAGAGACAAACAGTGTCGGCAGACTTTTGGCAGGAATTTTGTACCAGGCGGGCGCCGCTGCAAAGGCAAATTGCACGTGGGTTACCGTGCGGTTGCCGACACTAATGTTAGGAGCAATGATAGGCACCACCGGCACCGGCGGCAGGTCGGTTGTGCCGTCTATTTCTTTGACCAGGCTGTTGGTGTCATCAAACAACTGAAACGAGTACTGCACCGACTTGGCGCCAGCGCCTAAATTATTATTTTGTATATACGCAGCGGCAGTGTAGGTGTTGGCGCCCGTTTGGAAGGGCCGCGCCCACAGCACCGTTGGATCGTGTGCCGTATCTTGGCACAGCAATGCACACGAACCGCCACAGTCTACGCCAAGCTCGGTGCCGTCTTGCTTGCCGTCGCTGCAGGTGGGCGGCGTGTTAAAAAAGCTTACCCATACAGCATATACCACTACGAGCAGGATGATGAGCCCTACCCCGTAGTACATAAGCTGCCGTCGCCCGCTCCAACTGAGTGCCATGTAGACTATTGTATCGCCTTGCGCTAAAGTGTGCACGGAAGTTTAGAAAGGGGAAACCATGGCTAAAGAGAGACTTCTCGCAGGCGCAAGAACGGTAGGCGTGTGGCTCGAAATGCTAAAGCCATACAAACGATGTAAGTGCGTACTTGTAGAGAGCAAGTTGGGGGTGATCGTTGATGATTCTCCTCCTCCGAAACGCAAAGACAAAGCGCTTTTTGCTTACATACCGAAGTTCAAGCCAAACAGAAAGTTTTGTATCCAATACGAGGGGGTCTTTACCGTAAACGAGGTAAACAACCTTATTATGAGCGGCCATCACAGACTAACTGACCCTCCTGTGGAAAAGAAAAGGAAGAAGAATAAAAATCAATAGAAGCAAAAGCCGCGCACAGTAGCGCGGCTTTTATCTTTTACTTTTGGACCCTCTACTCTGGCGGTTAGCTACTCTCCCCACGTTGTACCGTGAGTACCATCGCCACTAGCGAGCTTAACTTCCGTGTTCGGAATGAGAACGGGTGTGACCCCGCCGTTGAACCACCAAAGTAGAATTTCCAAAATTCTGTCATCACATAAAAATCAAATTTCAAACCGAACCGGCAAGTTATATTTTCCTCGCAGGCTCGGAAACCACAAATTATTGCGATTCTCAAGTTCCTCCCCCTCTCGACGCGAGAGGTCACCTGGCACCTTGCGGAGCCAGGATTTTAAAACATCGATCAATTAGTACTTCTCGGCTCAATGCATTGCTGCACGTACACCTAAAGCCTATCAACGTAATCATCTCTTACGGATCTTAATGAATACTCATCTTAGAGTCGGCTTCGCGCTTAGATGCTTTCAGCGCTTATCCAATCCGAACATAGCTACCCAGCGATGCCCTTGGCAGGACAGCTGGCAGACCAGTGGTTCGTTCACTCCGGTCCTCTCGTACTAGGAGCAAATCTCTTCAATATTCGACGCCTGCAGTAGATAGGAGACCAACCTGTCTCACGCATGTTTC
>CAIJVL010000035.1 GCA_903824155.1 Candidatus Adlerbacteria bacterium | reverse complement strand
GATAAGCCGTCCTGGTTAGGTGGAAAACATTTTCCAGCTTATTACTTTTTAAGGGTAGTGGTGACGCCTTTTTGGGTCAGGACCTCGTCTACGAGGCCGTACTTTTTGGCCTCCTCGGCCGACATAAAGTAGTCGCGCTCGACGTCCTTTTCGATCTTGGCCAAGCTCTGGCCGGTTGCCTTTGCCAATATTTTGTTAAGCCTGTCACGGGTGGCAATGATGTGCTTGGCGGTAATTTCAATGTCAGTTGCCTGGCCCTGTGCGCCGCCCCACGGCTGGTGGATCATCACCTCGGCGTTAGGTAAGGCAAAGCGCTTGCCCTTTTGTCCTGCCGCCATGATAATCGCCGCGGCGGACGCTGCTAGCCCCACGCATACGGTCGAAACGTCGGGCTTGATGTGGTTCATCGTATCGAGCATCGCCAAACCGGCACTCACCGAGCCGCCGGGGGAGTTGATGTATATCTGGATGTCCTTTTTAGGGTCCTCAGACTCCAAAAAGAGGAGCTGCGCGATGACCAGGTTGGCCGTGTGGTCCTCGATAGGGCCGGTCAAGAAGATAATGCGCTCTTTTAAGAGGCGTGAGTAAATGTCGAAGGCGCGCTCGCCAAAAGGCGATTTTTCTATAACCATAGGCACGAGCTGGGCACGGATGTCGTTATTGGTAAGGTTTGAATTGTTTTGGTTGGTATTGTTGTTTGTAGGCATGCAAGCATTTTACAACTTTTTTGAGTAATTTCAAGCGTGAGCCTTTGGTGAGAGGAAGTATACTTACGAAATGCAAGAAGGAGCACCTCGGCAACCACAAAAGCAAGAAAAAAAGCCGCTCACTCAGAATCTACTTACAACGAAGGAACTTAACGAACTTCCCAAGCAAGAGAAAAAAGAGCTGATAGAAAAGACAGGTCAGGAAACTCTCAATTTTTTTCGCACTCATGCCACCGAGTACACTGACATCAATAAAATGTATGACGCGCTGCGCGGCGAGCCTTTGATCGTCCGCCGCGAAGATCCAGAAAGAATTATTGATGCACTTAATAACGACGAGTCTTACAGTATTGATTTTCCTGAAGGTGAGAGGTATTCAAACGCAGTGGTATGGAGCGGAGAGCAGGGGGTAAGCGGGTTAAACAACGCATACCTTGAAGGGTACGGACAAGTAAATGGAATCGTGACTGTTGTAGGTGTTAAGCAAGAAGCACTGCACGATGTTGAGGCAATGGATGATGCCGAACAAAGGTTTGCGGGACTCGACCGGACACATGTACGGTCGGTTAAAGGAGAAATTGGTCCCAAAGACATTGTTTTTGTAACGGTCCGCATTCCTTCCATAGCCTTTAGTGAAGAAGAGATGTCGGATAGTGAATATGACCGGTTCGACTCGTACAAACAGCAGCTCGAACAATTTGCGGCAGCAAAGGCAAGCGGTAAAGAGCCCAAACTACCGACCCCGCAATTTATACATCGAGGCTATTTGTTTACGGACAATCTTAGTAAGCAATAAAAGAAAGAACCGCCGCACTTTTGGTGCGGCGGCGTATTATTTTTCTGCATCTGTCTGGCAAGGCACGCAGCGCAGCGCAGCGGGCACAAACTCGAGCCGCTCGGGAGAAATAGATTCTCCGCAAGCAATGCAGATGCCGTATTTGCCGCTTTTTAAAAGCGAGAGCGCCATCCTCTGAGAGGGCAGCACTTTTTCAGCTTTTAAGGATGCGTCTAGCCGACGGCCTCTAACGACATTTTCACAGCGCTTTATACGCTCCTCGATGCGGCGCTTTTGCCGCGCCAAATACTTTTTTGAATGCATTTTCGCCCCCTGTTTTTATCTATATAAAGTATAGCATATATAGATATATATGTCAAATACCTCAAATAAGGCTCTTTTTAGCTAGTGCTGGTGGTCGTGGGTTGTGGGCTCGTTTTTGGGGTTTGGGTTGCCTTCCAATAGTTGGAGGGTTTTTTCATTCCTCAGCACCGTTTCGATATGGATGCGCAGCAATGCCATGTTGGCGTCGGGGAAGTGCTCTATCGCGTGCTTCATCTCGGCATCGGCCTCTTCTTTGTCGGCCTCTATCTTTTCGTCAGTAGCTATTTTGTTAAGCGTTAGCTGGAGCTTGGCGCGCTTGGCCGCTTGCTCTCTAAAATCGTTGCGCACGCCCTCTTCGGTCTTGCTCGACTGCTTAAGATAGTCCTCAAACGTCATGCCAAAGCGGGCAACGTCCTCCTGCATCTGCGACATTATCTTATCCAGCTCGCTCTCGACAAACACGGCCGGTACGGCAACGGTTGTGTCTTTAAGTAAAGACTCAATTATCTTGGCGCGACGCGCATCCTTTTGGGCGCGTACTTTTTCCTCGCCGATGCCTTTGCGAATCATTTCTTTCAAATGTTCTACCGAGGTAAAGGCGCCAAGCGACTTGGCAAACTCGTCGGTCAGCTCGGGCAATACTGCTTCGGCCTTTTTACCTTCGGCCACTTCGGCCTCGGTGAGCGTTGGGGGCACGGCGCGTGCCTTAAGCAAAGAGTCTATTGTTTGCTGCACTTCTTCGTCGGTTGCAGGGAGGGCTTCTTCAAGCTTGATGTCTTTTTCGATATCTTTCCAATTCTTGGGCAAATTCACTACCGGGTACACCGCAGCGCGGATAACAAGGCTCACCGGGTTGCCGGGGGCCAGCTTGGTGATGCGGATGTCGGGGCGGCCGACGGCCTCTATCTTTTTGACCTCTACCAGCTCGGGGTAAAAGTCTTTAACAAAAAGCTCGATGGACTCTTCGAGCACGGCCAGCTCGCCGATCTTTTTGGCGGCTACGTCCGGCGGCACGTGGCCCTTGCGGAAGCCGGGCAAATCCAGCTCGCCGGCGATGTGCATTAAAGCCGCGTCTTTATACTCGGCGACCATCTCTGCCGGTACGTCGCCGGTTATCTCAACCTCGCTTTCGGGCAGCTCCTTAAGGGCAAAAGCCTTTGCCAATTCTTCAAATTTCATTGAGCGAATATATCACACACGTGATTATTTCGCGAATTTTTGTTTATACATCTCAACCGACTTCTTAACCGCCTCTATTGCATCGGCTTTGCCTTTAACGGCATTTATTTCAACCGGAGCAGGCTTACCTTTAAGCGCTTTGTACGTCTCAAGGAAGTGCTGAAACTCTTTAATAGTGTGTTTGTTGATGTCCGCCAAGTCCTGTACATCCTCCCAGCGCTGGTCCTCAACAGGCACGGCAATAACTTTAAAATCAGATTCGCCCGAGTCGATCATCTCCATCACGGCAACGGGGCGCACGGCAACAAGGATGCCGGTTTGCAGCGGGTACGTGGTCAGTACGATTACATCAAGCGCGTCGCCATCGTCCCAAAGCGTCTGCGGCGCAAAGCCGTAGTCGTAGGGGAATGAAGCTGAAGAGTAGTTGGCGCGGTCGAGCTTTATCAAACCCGTTTCTTTGTCGATCTCGTATTTATTGTTCGAGCCTTTAGGAATCTCAATAATTACGTTTATTTCGTTAGGAGCGTTGTCGCCCAAGGGTACGTCGTGCCAGAGGTTCATATATGAAAATTAGATTGGTTAAGTAACTACTCAACTATATATCAAAAAACCCGAGTCACAAGGGCTCGGGGTTCTCTCTTTTAATTATTTTTTACTCAGCTGCGGGAGTTTCGGGAGAAGCTTCGGCTTCCTCTATCAACTCTTTGACCTCTTCTACCGCCTCCACTTTTACTTCGCCGTCTTCGGTTGCTTCGGCAATTTTCGGGCCTGCGGTCGACTGGATATCGAGGCGCCAGCCGGTCAATTTTGCTGCAAGGCGTACATTTTGTCCGCCGCGGCCAATGGCCAGAGACTGCTGGTCCTCGGCAACTTTAATAGTTGCCTTGTGCTCAGCCTCGTCCAACTCTACCGAAGTGATGCGCGCAGGCGAGAGAGCTTCTTCGATAAAGCTCTTAGTATTTTCATTCCACTCGATGATGTCTATCTTCTCGCCGCCGAGCTCGCTCGTTACGGTCGATACACGGACGCCGCGCTGGCCAACGAGCGAGCCGACAGGGTCGACGTGCGCATCGGTCGATGCAACGGCAACCTTCGAGCGGCTGCCGGCCTCGCGGGCAACTTCTTTAAATACCACGGTGCCGTTGGCAACTTCGGGCGCTTCCATTGCAAAAAGCTTTACAAGGAATTGCGGGTTGGCGCGAGAAAGACGCAGGTAAATGCCGCGCGGAGACTCCTCTACTTGGTACAGCAACGCGCGGATGCGCTCACCTTGGCGATAGCGCTCGCCGGGAATCTGCTCATCGTACGGCAAGATGCCGGTTGCACGGCCAAGGTCGATGTAGATATTGCCGCGCTCCATGCGCTGCACGGTGCCCGAGACGATTTCGCCCTGATGCTTGCCAAACTCGGCAACGACCGAGACCTTCTCCGCTTCGCGGATCTTTTGGATAATTACTTGCTTGGCAGTCTGGGCTGCAATGCGGCCGTAGTCATCCTTCATTTCAAGAGGGAAGATAAGCTCGTCGCCGACTTTAGCGTCGCGCTTGATAAGCTTGGCATCGGCCAAGAGGATGTGCTGCTCGGAGTTAAAGCGCGGAAGTTCTACCGGAGCGTTGGGGTCAACCGGCTCGGGGGCAACGTACTTTTTATTAAACGGCGTGTGTACCTCTTCGGCTTCCTCTTCGCCCTCTTCGACAAAGCGCACGGAGCTTTCATCAACAACTTCTTTAACCTGCTGAAATTCGGTCGTGCCGGTTCCAAGGTCGATATGTGCGCGGATAATCTGCCCGCGCTTTGCGTATTCTTTTTTATAGGCGGTTGCAAGAGCGGCTTCGATAGCCTCGATTACTTTCTCGCGCGGTATGCCGCGCTCCTCTTCGAGCTCGCCGAGCACTGAGTTCATTACTTTAAGGTCAAACATGGTGGTATTTGTTATTTAATATCTAGTGAAATCCGGCCCTTATAAAAAGAAAAACCACCCACGCGGGGCAGTTACCAGATGCTCCAAATATACTCTTTTGGCCCAAAAAGTCAATCCCCTCAAAATCGATATATAATAGAGACAAATGGCGGAAAGGATGAACAGCGTTGAGGAGCGCGGGTGGCTGGCAAGCGGGCCTATGAGCGAGGACGAAAAGCGCCGAGCTGAAGCGCTGCGCCTTGGTGTTCCTTTTGTAACTTTGGGCCGCGATGATATTTCGCTTGCTTCACTGGTACTTATCCCCGAGCCCCTTTCGCGCACGGCTAATATTATTGCTTACAGCCGCGGCGAAGAGGGGATTGAAGTTGCTCTTTTAGATTTGGCCGATTTGCCCCTGATAGACTTTTTGCGCCAGTCGCATCGCGTGCAGGTGCGCCTTACCGACCGCGGCTCCATCAAGCAGGCACTCCTTTTGTATCAAAAGCATCTTAAAGAAAAATTTGCCGGTATGGTGCAGGGCGGCAAAGAGGCTGCCGAATCGCTTTTAAAACACGCGCTCCACAGCGGCGCCCACTATGTGCATATAGAGCCAAGCCACGCCGAGGCTGCAGGCACGGTTGTGCGCTACCGCATAGAAGGCGCGCTGCGAGAGGCACTGCGCCTTCCCGAGGGAGCGTCGCGCTATATAGTAGAGCGGATTAAATCGCTGGCGAAGCTGTTTCCGGTCAGTACGGCCGTGCAGGAAGGCTCTTTTAATTTTATGCACGACGGACGCGAGGTTGGCGTGGCAGTGACTGCAGTGCCAACGGTGCGCGGCGAGCGGCTCGTTATGCGCCTCTCGCATGATACAGAAAGTGTAACGGGCTTTTCGCTCTCGTCACTTGGTCTCCATGGCCAAGCGCTCGAGCAGGTGCAAACAGCGCTGCACAAGCAACAAGGCGCGGTGGTAGTGGCCGGCATGGGAGGCAGCGGCAAAACCACTCTTTTATATACAATGCTCGACCACATAACGGGAGCTTCGCGGTCCGTTGCAACGGTTGAAGATGAAGTAGAGTATCGCTTGCCGCGCGCGCATCAGACCATGACGCGCCCGGACTTGGGGCTGGGCACAGCGGCAACGCTGCGCGCCGTGCTGCGGCAAGATCCGGACACGGTGATGGTAAGCGATCTGCATGAAGCGGGCGCGGCATCGCTGGCATTTGCTGCGGCCGAGCGCGGCGCATTTGTTCTTGGCGGTTTAGAGGCGCGCAGCGCGGCGGGAGCGCTCGATATTTTAACTACCGAATGCGAGGTAACGGGGGGTTTACTGGAGAAAAGCGTAAAGCTTGTAGTTTCGGTACTCCTTATACGCCGTCTTGGCCCGGGCGCGTCAAAACGCCCTCTCGCAAGAGCCGAGGGTGAGTTGCTCGAAAGTAAGGTGCGGTTTTCCAAGGTACTCGCGGCACTTAAAGAGGAGGGGGTCGTGCATGAGCACACTGCCTGGAAGGATATCCAGTTTTATACGGCCACAGGTGAAGAGAGCTATCGCGGTTATGCAGGTATCCAAGAGACGCTTGAAGTTGCCACCGGTTTAGAGGGCCTGAGCCTGCTTGAAGACGCTCTTTTTAAGGCGGTACAGGGGCTGGTGAGCATTGAGGAGGTGGTAGAAATGGCGGCCGAATAGGAAAGTGCTATAGTTTCTCCATGGCGAAGAAACCTCTTATTGTTGGAAATTGGAAGATGTACCTTGCCTCCGCGGAGGAGGCTAAAAAGTTTGCATCCGGCCTGCGCCGCAAGCTTCCTTTATATAAAAATATTGACGTAAGTATTGCTCCTCCGTTTACGCTCCTTTCGGCGACTGTCGCAGCTTTTAAAAACTCTGCCGTTAAAGTGGGCGCACAAAGCGTTTCGCAATTTTTGGATGAAAAGCGCACCGGCGAAGTGTCGGCGGCAATGGCAAAAGCTTCGGGCGCAACGTTTGCGATAGTGGGGCACTCCGAGCGCCGCGCCATGGGCGAAACCAATGCCGTAGTGCGCGCACAGCTGATGCGCGCGCTCGAGGAGAACCTTTCGATTATTTTATGCATTGGCGAAACTGAGCGAGACCACGCCGGCGCGTACTTGTCGGTTGTTACCGAGCAACTCTCATCGGCGCTCGATAAGCTGCCGATCATTAAAACAGGTAAGTTAGTTATTGCGTACGAGCCGGTATGGGCAATTGGTAAAAGTGCGGACGACGCGATGAAGGGTCCCGACCTGCGCGAGATGAGCATTTTTATTAAAAAAACGTTGACCGAGTACATGGAGCGCAGTGCGGCGCTTAAGGTGCCGATACTCTACGGCGGTGCCGTCGAGGCAAGTAATGCGCGCACGCTGCTTCAGGAAGGAGATGTCCAGGGCTTGTTGGTGGGGCATGCAAGCGCACAGCTCGACTCGTTTATTGAGATTTTAAAATCAGTTTCCCATAAATAATTTCATGCAGTTAAGAAATGTTGCGGATGCGGATGTGGCGGGCAAAAGAGTTTTGATGCGCGTTGACTTTAACGTGCCGGTGCAAGACGGCATACTGGGCGACGATATGCGCATTAAAGCAGCCGTGCCTACCATCGAGCTGCTCAAGCAAAAAGGAGCGGCACATATTACTCTCATGACTCATTGGGGTAGGCCAAACGGTGTTGATGAGTCGCTTCGTACCGCGCCGCTGTTTGCGCGTCTAGGCACGCTTACCGATACTTCCAATATGGACATGCTCGAAAATCTGCGCTTTAACGCCGGCGAAGATGCAAACGATGAAACTTTTGCCAAAGAGCTCGCGGGCAACCATGATATTTTTGTAAACGATGCATTTGCGGTATGTCACCGGCCAGCCGCATCGGTAGTTGGTGTTGCCAAATTGCTGCCGGCCTATGCCGGGCTTTTGGTGCAAAAAGAAGTGGAGGAAATTTCAAAAGCATTAGCTCCTGAAGAGCCCGCACTGGCGATTGTGGGCGGCGCCAAATTTGAAACAAAGATACCGCTGTTAACTAAACTGCTTGAGTCGTACGGGCAAATATTGCTTGGCGGCGCGCTTGCCAACGACATGCTCAAGGCGCGCGGCATGGATATTAAAAATTCTGTGGCCTCGGATACTGCGGTGCCGGCCGAAATGGTAGCAGACTCGCGCATTTTGGTGCCGACCGACTACATATGGCAGGACAATAAAATAATGGACATTGGACCCGACACGGCGCACCACTGGGCAACCCTGCTCGCGACGCAAAAGTTTGTATTGTGGAACGGCCCTTTGGGCTGGTATGAAAAGGGTTTTGCCTCCGGCACCGACACGGTTGCTGCAGCGCTTGGCAACTCTCAGGCCCACGCGGTCATTGGCGGGGGCAATACTGCCGAAGTTCTCTCTAAACTGCACTTTGACCCTGCGCGCGTGTTCATATCGACCGGCGGCGGTGCCATGCTTGAGCTAATAACCAAGAGCACGTTGCCCGGCCTCGAGCCCTTGCGAATAGCCTAAAAGCGGGGTACAATATCTGTGGAATCGTCTTAGTCATCAAACAGGGAGGAATAAATGTCTAATACCATGCTCGGTCGTTGGACCGTGGGTATGCCCGGCAAAGACCGGCGACTGCGCAGAAGATTGAACAGCCGTCCGCCAATGAGTCGGAATCTAAAGGCGTTTTGGTCGTTCGCTCTGATTGTGCTTGTGGCAGCCGTATGCATCAAGCTCGGGATGTTCATTTCAGATCTGATACCGCCAAGACCCATGTGAAGCACGACGAACCACGCGCCGCAGGTTAAACCTGCGGCGCTCTTATTTTTATACACCTAGATTTTTGCCCGAGAGTTTTTGCGGTATCAAATGCATGTGCGCATGCGGCACATCTTTGCCTATTATAGAGAGGCGCACATAATCCGCGCTCTGCTCTGCCTTAAGCCGCTGTGCAAGCTGTTTGGCGGCGCTAAACCACGTGTCGGATATCGCGTCGGGTACTTCGTAAAACCACTGGTAATGCTCTTTGGGTATAAGCAGGGTGTGCCCCGGGGTGACCGGCTTAATATCGGGGAAGGCGACCAGCAGCTCGTCCTCGTACGTAAAATGCGTGGGTATCTCGCCCACGATGATTTTACAAAAAATGCAGTCTTCTTTCATTCCCTATATACTAACTCGAATGGACGTTTACCGCTTGCGAGAGAAATTACACGACGACCTGCTTGAGGATTTACTTATGGCCCGCGCTATTTCGCCGCAGGATGCCGGGCTGTTTTTAGAACCGGATTACGCGGCTCAGAGCCATGACCCTTTTTTACTCCCCGACATGCAAAAGGCGGTCGACCGGATACTGCTCGCGCTCAAAAATAATGAAAAGGTTTCGGTATGGAGCGACTACGACTGCGATGGCATACCGGGCGGCGTGATGTTGAGCGACTTTTTGCGCACGGTGGGGCTCGAGGTGCGCCACTATATACCTCACAGACACAAAGAAGGGTACGGGTTAAACAAGGAAGGCATTGATGAGTTGGCTGCTGAAGGCGTTACGCTCGTTGTCACAATAGATTTGGGTACGACCGAAGGTGAAAATGTTACATACGCAAAAACAAAAGGCATCGATATTATCATCACCGATCACCACTTGGTTCAGTTGCCGGCGGAAGAACTTTCCTCCCGCTCACCCTCCACCGAGGACGGCATCGGCGTTCGCGTTCAGAAAGTTCTTCCGCCGGCAGTCGCCGTAATAAATCCCAAGCGGCCCGATAGCAAATATCCGTTTGACGGTTTGTGCGGCGCCGGTGTTGCGTGGAAGTTGGTGCAGGCAATCCTGATCAAGAATCGACCCGCTGATTTTAATGAGGGCCAAGAAAAGTGGTACCTCGACTTGGTCGGCATCGCAACGCTCTCGGATATGGTACCGCTGGTTGATGAAAACAGGATGCTCGCGCATTTTGGTTTAAAAGTTTTGCGTCGCGCACGACGGCCGGGCTTGGCGGCACTTTTACAAATGCTCAAAATTAAGCCGGCGACGCTTACCGAGGATGATATAGGTTTTATGATCAGTCCGCGCATCAATGCCGCCTCGCGCATGGATAACCCGGCTATTGCAGCCAAAATGCTGGCTGCGACAGAAAAGGAAGAGGGCGCGGAACTTGCGCGGCAACTAAATAAAATAAATGATGAGCGTAAAACGCTCGTTGCCGGCATCGTCAAAGAAGCGAACAAGCGACTTAATGTGAGTGAACTTTCGGAGAGCCCTCTTATTGTGATGGGCAGCCCCAGTTGGCGGCCGGGTGTTTTGGGATTGGTCGCAAGCAAACTAGTTGAATCGCACAAAAAAACGGTTTTCCTTTGGGGCCGCGAGGGCGGCGAAGTGCTGCGCGGCTCGTGCCGCTCATCCGGGCACGTAAATGTGGTCGAGCTGATGCAGGGAGCGGGAGACGCGTTTGATCATTTTGGCGGGCATCACGCGTCGGGAGGGTTTTCAGTTTCGGAAGAGAAGATACATGAGTTAGCCGCACGATTGCGGGAGGCGTACGAAGCAGCGGGGAATAAAGAAATGCCCGAGGAAGAAATTTTGGTAGAGCGCTCAATTGATTTAGCCGAAGTATCGTTTGCATTAAAGCAGCTCGACAAACTTGCACCGTTTGGTGTCGGCAACCAAAAACCCTTGTTTATTTTTCCTGGCGTTACCATAGCAAGCGGCAAAGTGTTCGGCAAGACGGCCAACCACTTGGAGCTTTCGCTTGCAAAGGGTAACGCACGGGTAGCCGGTATCGCCTTTTTTACCACGGGCGAGAATTTTACTAAAAAAGTAGAGATGGGAAACAAAGCCGACATCGTCGGCCATATAGAAAGAGACTGGCGCGGCGGGCCACGTATCCGTATAGTGGATGTGATTTGAGTTTACTCAAATAAATATAAAAGAAGATATGAAAGAAATACAAAAAGAATCCATAGTAATTTTTTGCGACGGCGCAAGCAAGGGCAACCCAGGCCCGGGTGGGTGGGGCGCTATTATTGCGGCCGGCAAGCACGTGCAAGAGCTTGGCGGGTTTGAAGCGCACACCACCAACAACCGCATGGAGTTGCGCGCCGCAATGGAAGCTTTGCAGGAAGCGCGCATGATAAGCAATGGCGAAGTAACCATATACACTGACTCTTCGTATGTCATCAACGGGATTACCAAATGGGTAAAGGGCTGGCAGCGCAACGGCTGGCTTACGCAAGAAAAGAAGCCGGTGTTAAATAAAGAGTTGTGGGAGCCGCTCGTTAAAGCGGTTGAGAATTTTGATTCAGTAATTAACTGGGAGTATGTTGGCGGGCACGTGGGGATAGAAGGGAATGAAAGGGTAGACAGCATCGCGTCGGACTTGGCGTTGGGCAAAAACGTAGATCTGTATGTCGGCCCAATAAACGGCTACTTAATTGATGTGACAAATATCAATTTTGATAAAACATTAGTAAAAGTAAAATCGGATACCAAAGCGCGCTCAAAACTTAAAGCATACTCGTACGTGAGCGTCGTCGGCGGCGTCATTGTTAAACACAAAACCTGGGCTGAGTGCGAAGCGCGCGTGCGCGGCAAAGCCGCCCGCTTCAAAAAAGCGCTCTCGCAAGAAGACGAAGCGGAAATTGTAAAAGAGTTTTCAAAAAAGAAATAGACTTTTCTTTTTTCAGATACTACGGAGTCCAGGTGGACATTTTAAATAGTTAGCGGTAACGTGTGTGCGGATTCAACTCAGTTCTAGAGGAGAGTGCAATGACTAGGAACGATCGTGAACAGTTTTTTGACGACGCTGAAATTCTTGACATTGATATGCACCAGTTGGTTTTGGATCACCCAAACCAATGGGCTGCTATGTACAAAGGCGAGATAACCATCGACCAAACTTTGGAGGGGCTGTTTGAAAAGTTGGAAGGTGAAGAAAATGCTTCCGTGAGGCACCTTGACCCCAATGCGGAGTCTTTCTTTCTCACTGCTTCTGAAATCGAGATGGTGCATTAATATTTGGAAGGCCCGCTACGGCGGGCCTTTTGTTTTGCTACAATTAGTTTATGGAAGTCTCATCTAATAACTCAAACGAAAAGAAGTTCTCCATCGTTAAGCGGGCTAAGAGTTTTGCATACGCGGGCAGGGGCATTTGGATTTTAGTTAAGACCACGCACAACTCCTGGGTGCATATATTTTTACTTTGCTTTGCAATCTTTCTCGGGCTTTTCTTCCATATCACGCGCTATGAGTGGATGATGCTTGTGGTGGCAGCCGGATTGGTTTTGGCCGCCGAGGCTTTTAACACCGCCATAGAAATTGACATCGACCTAACTTCGCCCGATATTCATCCACTTGCCCGCGACGTCAAAGACGTCGCCGCCGGCGCGGTCCTAATCACCGCAGTAACCGCTCTCCTTATAGGCCTCTTTATCTTTGTGCCGTATATAGTTGCCGCGTTGTAGTCTGTTTCACGGCATAGACAAACCTCTTGAGTTTGGTAGAACTTGCCTCGTGGAACAGGATACCGGGGGCGCTTTTTTATATTGTCTTGCCGCTGGTGTGGTTAGCGGGGTTGCGCTTGCGCTAATTTTTACCGTTGGAGTTGTGTATTTAGGTGTGAGCATAGGCGCCGCACTTGCGTTAATCGCGTTGGGTGCGCTGATGCACAATAAAAAAATGTTTCTCGCTGCGATCCTCTTGGCGGCGCTTGTACTTGGTGTTTTACGGGCTGAGATGTTTATTGCTACTCAATCGGCTGAAAGTTTGCTGCCGTACGTGAGCACAGCTACCAAGGATAAAAAAGTTATCGAGGGAGTGGTTAGCAACGACCCCGAGCGCCGCGCTACGTCACTTCATATAAATGTGGAGGTTACCAAAATAGACGGCGCAAGCCTGCCGGCAGGCAGGCAGGGCGAGCTGTTGGCGATAGTCGGCCCCAACGAAGAGGTGAGCTACGGCGACACGGTCGTGCTGCAAGGCACAATCGAGAGGCCGCAGCCGTTTGAAACAAACACCGGCCATTTGTTTGACTATCAGGGATACTTGGAGGCGCAGGGCATTTCGGCAATGATGCCGCATGCAACCATACTGAGCGTAAACCAAAACGGGTTTGCACCCCAATATATTTTCCAAACTTTTTTGTTTGATACTAAACATTTGTTCGAGCGGTCGGTAGAGAAATTATTTCCCGAACCCGACGGCTCGCTGCTTGAAGGTATTTTGCTCGGCGAGCGGCGCGGGATTCCACAGTCTCTCACGCAGGCATTTGTTGCATCGAGCTTGGTGCACGTGGTCGTGCTCTCGGGGCACAACATCACTATTGTTTCCGAAGGAGTTTTTAGAGCGCTGGCCTTTTTGCCGCGCACGGCTGGTTATGGCGTTGGTGCAGTATTGATGATTTTATTTGCAGCGATGACTGGCTTTGGCGCCACTACGGTGCGCGCGCTTATCATGGCGCTTGTTGCATTGTTTGCGCGCTACCTGCATCGTTCGGCGCTGGCGCTGCGCAGTTTAAGCGTTGCCACTATGGGAATGGTTTTGTGGAATCCGTCGAGCCTGCTTCACGACTCCTCATTTATTTTGAGCGTGCTCGCAACTTTTGGACTTATCACTTTGGCGCCATGGGTCGAGCAAAAACTGTGGCGCATACCCAATTACAAACGCTTTGATTTGCGCTCGATTGTTGCTACAACGTTTGCGGTCGAAATTTTTGTAACGCCCGCGCTGCTGTACTTTAACGGCACGCTTTCTTTTTTTGCCTTGCCGGCAAATATTTTGGCATTGCCCGTCGTGCCGCTTGCGATGCTCGCCGGATTTATCGCGGGCCTCGTAGGGTTGGTGAGCGAAGCGCTCGCGCTGCTGCCAACGGTGGTGTGCGACCTTGCGCTCAAGTGGATCATGCTGGTGGCTACAACGACACAGTCGCTGCCATATTCGACAGCGACTGTTGCACAATTTCCGGTTTGGATTTTAGTTGCGGCATATGTACCGCTAACTATTTTTTCTATTTCACGTTATCGAAGCGCTGCTCAATAACTTTCCAGTTTAGGTTTTTGAAAAACGCGTCCACATACTTGCCTTTGCCTTGTGCGCCGTAGTCGAGCAAAAATGCATGCTCCCATACGTCGAGCGCCAAGATAATAGGCAGCGTTGCAAAGTGGCCTTGATGCTGCTCGCCGACAAAGCTCATATGGAATGCTTTTGACTCAGGATTGTAATAGAGGATTGACCAGCCCGGGCCACGCATCATCGCGGTTTGTCGTACGCGCGCAATCATTGCATCAGGCGAGCCCCAATGCGCGGTTACCACTTGTGAAAATGAACTGTCGGAAGCAAGTGCAGTCGGTGCTCCCTCGAACTGGGGAAAGTACAGCTCGTGGAGCTTCATGCCGTCAAACTCAAACGAGTGGCGGCGGCGCAACTCGGCTATCGCAAGCGCATTTTTGTCCGCATCCTTTAGCAAGTCCTCTATGGCTGCGCTTATCGCATTAAAATTTTTAACATAACCGGCGTACAGGCCCAAATGCTCCTCGACCGATTTTGCCGAAATGCCGTCCAGAGCAGGAAGGTCGAACTTTTTTTCTTGGTATTGCATATGTTTAAAATACTACCATTGTCTGAGAGGCTCATGAAGCGTGGATAGACTCATTGCCTTTTCAGGTATATATGTCATATTCACGGCAGGAGTTCAACCAACCATTCGGGAGATTCTAGAGATGCGTATTCCTCGCTTCTTTACCATATGGGCTGTGTGTCTCATTACGGTCGGCGGACTTATGTCAATCGGCCTCGCAGGGGCCGTTCACGACTCTGGAAAAATCCTCCAACACAGGGTCGTGGCTCCGGTAGCTCACAATCAAGTGGTAAACCGTGAGCATAAGGCCGACAGGGCAATGACTGTCATCTTCAAGGAGACTGTCGTGAGGCAGCCTATCCCTGTTCCAAAAGACGAACCCATGACGCCATGGAATCAATGGCGCGTTATCTGAAGAGTAGAAGTCCCGATTACGGTCGGGGCTTTTCTTTTTTATTGTCTGGCTTACAATGCCAACCATGTACCCATCGCGCCGGCGTCTTTTACTTGGGCTTATTGGAGCATTGTGTATCTGCGTCACCGTCATGTGGAGCGCGGTTTTGCCACCACCGCGACAATTTTTAGAGAGTATGAGCCCACAGAGCGCGAGCGCCTCGCGCGTTGCGGCACTCTTAGCCGCCTATCAAGGCACTACTACTCTCGCGCTGCCGCAAAAAGACGCCGGTTGCGTTATTAATGGGGCACTCCCCGACGCGGCTTGTACGCCGGGCGCTGTCTTTCCCGGTGCAACGCCAAGCGAAATATGCGTACCAGGGTATACAAAGCAAGTTCGCTCCGTTTCAATCAAATTAAAAAAACAGGTGTACGCGGCATACAATATTGCATATCCGCCTCCAACCGGAACGTACGAGCTCGACCACCTTGTCCCGCTTGCGCTCGGGGGCAGTAATGATGAGGCAAACCTCTTTCCGGAGGCGGCAGACCCGGCGCCTGGGTTTAAAGAAAAGGATGTGGTCGAGGTGTACTTGTACGAAGAGATGTGCGCGGGGCACGTTTCGCTTACGGCAGCGCAGGCGCAAATAGCCAGCAGCTGGCTCGCGGTCTACCAGGCGCTGGACCCGAGCGACATAGCGAGGCTTAAGGCAAAATACCCGAGCTGGTCAAATTAGCATTATTTGCGCCCGCACCGTGATTTGTGATAAGGTCAAAAAGTAGCGTTCTTTTTTGTAGTGCGTAGCGCTGCATAGTGAAAATAAAAAAAGGAAAGTCTGATGCTCTCGAAGTACAAGCCAAACTTTTTCGTGACATTCGCTGTTACGAGACTTCTATTGGCACTGGTTGTTGCCTGGTTGTATGGCGCACAAGTTGCACATGCGCCAACACGGGGAGGACACGCTCTGGAGCACACTAGCCGATAAGCTACAAACTAAAAAGCCGCCGACCCTAGGGTCGGCGGCTCATTCTTTTCATATAGAAGATAGTCTGCTATTGTCGCAAAGGAATACATTCTTAACTCGGAGGCAGCCATGAATGAAAAACTGCAGCGTACCGTGACTGATATCATACTCGAATCGAAAGACCAGCAGATTCGACGATTGCAATTGACCGGCATCTGCATGAGCTTGTTTTATATGTTTATGTGGCTCGGGACCATGATTGCATTTGCTTTGTATGTAAGAGCACACTCGGGTTGCTCCTAAAATCAAAAACCGCTCCTTGCGTTAGCTTGGAGCGGTTTTTTGTTTATCGAAATTACTTGATGAGTCCTGCCTTCTTGAGGGTTTTGTAGGCGCCGTTTTTGGCGATGGTACGGAGGCCTTGGGTAGACACGGTAATAGTCACCGACTTGTTAAGCTCAGGGACAAAGATACGCTTTTTCTGCAGGTTTACCTGCTTGCGTACCTTGCCGGTAGGGTTAAATTTGGTTGCGCGGATGCGGTTAGAGTATCCTCCACCTACAATCGAGCCCTTTCCTGTTATTTCGCAGACTTTTGCCATACTTTTTATTGTAGAGGCATATGGTAGCATAATGTATCGAATTCGCAACATGTTTTTCTTCTCCCTCATTGTATTAATAGTGTCGGTCATCCTTCACGAGGTGGCGCACGGCTACATGGCCAACTGGCTGGGCGACCCTACGGCCAAGCTGGCAGGGAGGCTCACGCTCAACCCCCTAGCGCACATCGACCCTATTGGCTCGATACTTTTGCCGGGACTCCTCTTAATTTCGCAAACGGTGACGCACTTTCCGCTCTTGATCGGATATGCCAAGCCGGTGCCGATTAACCCGCACTACTTAACAGGGAAGTACGATGAGGCTCTGACCGCCTTTGCCGGTCCCGGTACTAACATCGCTATCGCGGTTATCTTTGGCCTTGCAATACGTTTTATCGGCGGCCCTGAAACTCCTTTGCAGGATGCATTTACAACTATTACGTATTTAAATATGGTACTGGCCCTGTTTAACCTAATACCTATACCGCCTCTTGATGGCTCGCGGGTATTGGCGTCGATCCTGCCCGGGCCGCTCGGCCGTTGGTATGACGACTTCCGCTATGGGTTTGAGCGCATGGGCATTGTCTCGAGCACGCTCATTATTATGCTCATCTTTTACTATGTGTTGGCCGGGCCGTTTTCAGTATTACTCCAGGCCATGTTCTCCCTTTTGACAGGAGTCGCCATATAAGCTACATTACTAGCACTCCCGCCTCGCGGGTTTTATTTTAGAAATGGCACGTATATCACAACTCGTCCGCAAGGGACGCAAAATCCGCACCAACAAGTCTAAGTCGCCGGCACTCCAGCGCGGCTTTAACGTGCTTAAAAACCGCCCCATCTACTACCCGGCGCCCTTTAAGCGCGGCGTATGCACCAAGGTAACTACCGTTACTCCCCGCAAGCCTAACTCGGCTATCCGCAAAATCGCCCGCGTTCGCTTGACCAACGGCATGGAAATTACCGCGTACATCCCCGGCGAGGGTCACAATTTGCAGGAGCACTCGGTGGTGCTGGTGCGCGCCGGCCGCGTAAAGGACATCAACGTGCGCTACCAGGTAGTGCGCGGCAAGCTCGATGCAACGGGTGTCGAGAAGCGCAATGTGTCGCGCTCGCGCTATGGCGTTAAGAAAGGCGGCGGCCCTGCAGCTAAGAAGAAATAATATTTGAATCTTCAATATTTATATAAATAAATTTATATGCGTCGACCAGTAAAAAATCGTAATGTTCCGGGCACTGACCTTAAGTTTGGCTCTCTTCGCGTTGAGAAGTTTATCAACTCGGTCATGTGGGACGGCAAGAAGTCTACCGCCCGCAAAGTGGTATACGATGCTTTTGATATCATCAAAGAAAAGACCAAGGTAGAAAATCCTGTAGAAGTTTTTGAAACGGCCGTTCGCAACGTTGGCCCGCAGATGGAGATCCGCTCGCGCCGCGTTGGCGGTGCCAACTACCAGGTGCCGCGCGAAGTGCGCGCCGAGCGCAAGCAGGCGCTGGCATTCCGCTGGATCCTTATCGCCGCTCGCGGCGGCAAAGGCAAGCCGATGGCGCAAAAGCTTGCGACCGAGCTGATGGCGGCCGCCAACAACGAAGGCCCGGCTATCAAGAAGCGCGATGATACGCATCGCATGGCCGAAGCCAACAAAGCCTTTGCCCACTTCGCTTGGTAATTTAAAACAAATTTGTTTACACAAAATCGCCCCTAGGGGCGATTTTGCATGATAGTCTAGAGTTATGAGCCGCTCATTTTACATTTGGAGTTTTATTGTGGGAATTATTTATTTTTTAATAGTTGAGCTACCAATATTTCTGCCTGCGGTTGCTGAAAAGATAATAGAAAATTATAACTTCATCTACACGAAGATAACGTTACCCGTAGGTTTGCTCGAGCAGAGTTTCCAGCCATCTGCAGGATTTTGGTATCAAAATCCTTGGCTAGTCAGGATATTTGATCTGATAGTATGTGTGATTATTAGTTTTATACTTACGTCTCTCGTGTTTGCTATCTACAAAGCCTTCGCCCACTTCGCTTGGTAATCTCAAATTAAATAAAAAAGAAAGGCGCCTTTGTGGGGCGCCTTTTTTCATGCCGATGTGGCAAGAGTGCGGTTGATGAGGAAGATTGCACGATTGTGCCTCATTGCATCGAAGGGCATGCAAGGAGGTTCGGCTTTTACGGATTTTTGTAAAAGCTTTACTACCTCGCCAAGCTGCTCTCCTGCACCAACTTCCGATGCACAGTACGTGAGGCTCATATACTCAAACGGATCACCGCCGGGCTGAGTCGATTTTCTTTTCTCTTCGGCAATCCACCCAAGCATCTTTTGTAAGATTTCTCGCGGGGTCATGACTTCTCTCCATTTCTGATCTGAAGCGACAGTACCACATACTTTACTTTTTACTAGTGCACAACCCGCTTGTGCGGTTTTTGGAGCCTGCTATATTAGCTGGGACGTTCTTTTGTTATTTAGCTAGGGAGAAAACAATGAGAGGCATCGGACTCCGATTCCTTCTATCGTGTCTCACACTCCAAACAGGAGAGCTTATCGCCCTACACGTGCTACGTGTACATCGAGTGCACATCCGTTATGCTCCGTACTGGAGCTGTGTCTGCCATGCAGACAAAAGGGTTACGCCAACCAAACCCCCATACTTGGGGACCGGTCCCCCGACTTGTAACAGCGCCATTCTCGGCGCTGTTTTATTTTTTGTAACATTTGCTATAGTCGGGGCAGAGTTCTCACTAGGAGGGAGTCATGAGCGAGCATCGCCGCAAGTGCAGCCGATTTGAAGAAACGCTCGATTTGCTTTACCGGTGGAAAAGAGCGCGCCCCTTTCTGACGGTGGGCGGTTGCCGTTACTCGCAATCGCTCGTGTGGGAAATGATCCGCCAGGTCGAATCATTGGTCGCTTCCAGTTCCGATATGAAGTTCATCGAGATGGGGCAGCTCGTTCTCGCTAAACTGTACGAAGTGCTTGACCAAGAGCCGCCGCCGCACTTTCCGCCCATTATCAAAACAGCCCCAAGGGGCTGTTTTATATTTTATTGACACCCGTGCGCTAACCGACTAGGCTCTTTGGCAGCGTTCTTCAAACATTCAACTAGAGAGGTCACACATGTCAAAAGGTACAAAGCGCCATTACTTCGGTACTGACGGTATCCGAGGCATGGCAAACGAGTTTCTCACTCCCGAGTTGGCTCTCAAGGTCGCGCAAGCGGCAGGCTATGTCTTTATGCGCAACAACGGCGAACACCGTCATCAGGTGATCATCGGCAAGGATACGCGCGAATCGGGCTACATGATCGAGTACGCAATGGTGGCCGGTTTTACGTCGGTTGGCATGGACGTATTCCTGACCGGTCCGTTACCAACACCGGCTATCGCCAAGCTCACGCGCTCTATGCGTTGTGATATGGGTGTCATGATAACAGCCTCGCACAATCCGTATGAAGACAACGGCATCAAACTGTTCGGAGCGGATGGCTATAAGTTGCCGGACGAAATCGAACAGGAAATCGAGAAGCTTATCCTGGCGGATCCCAGTCAGTACAAGGCCAAATCCGGGAAGCTCGGCCATGCCAAGCGTATCGACGGCGTGGAAGAGAGGTACATCGAGTCCGTAAAGGGCACGCTTCTGCAGGGCGACAATTTTGAAAAGATCAAGATTGTTATCGACTGCGCAAACGGTGCGGCGCACAAAGTCGCTCCGTGGACGCTCAGGGAACTGGGGGCGAACGTGGTTGCCATTGGTGTTGAGCCTAACGGTACGAACATCAATGACAAGTGCGGCTCTACGCATCCTCGCAAGACAGCAGCAATGGTCATTGATCAAGAAGCCGACATCGGCATCGCGCTTGATGGCGATGCGGACCGGCTCATCATCATCGATGAGAAGGGTCAGGTGGTGGATGGGGACCAAGTGCTGGCCCTTATTGCCTCTTCTTGGCAAGAGACTGGTCTTCTTAAAGGGGGGATCGTTGCAACAGTGATGTCCAATCTTGGATTTGAGCGCTTTGTTAGGGACACGCTCAAGGTTCCTTTTGAGCGTACTCAGGTCGGCGACCGCTACGTAAATGAAAAGATGCGGGAACTGGGGTATAACCTGGGCGGCGAACAATCGGGGCACGTTATCTGCTCTGATTTCTCGACTACCGGAGATGGCCTTATTGCCGCGCTGCAAGTGGTATCGGTGCTTAAAAAGAAAAAACGTCCTGCAAGCGAGGTGCTGCATCTGTTTAACCCGGTGCCGCAAATACAGCGCGAGGTCCCTGATCCAAAAAAAATACTTCTCAAAAAACCTCTCGTTCAGGCGGTAATCCAGCAATCTATCCAAAAACTTGGCCAAAGCGGCCGGCTTCTGGTCCGCAATTCGGGTACCGAGCCGGTGCTGCGGCTTATGGTCGAAGGGGATAATCATCTGCTCATCGAACAGGTGATGGATGATCTTCTTGCGGTCATGCAGTAAGTGGTTAAGAAAAACAACAATCGGCCGCGCGGTACTCCGCGCGGCTTTTTCTTTTTATGATAGAGTTGATGGATGGATAAAAAGCTTGCAATAACGTCCCTTTCTATTTTTATTGTTGTTATTTTTGCTTTTGTTGGCACGTTCGGCTGGTTTATCATCTTTAAAGAGCGCGTCTGCGCCGTCAACATCAACAGCCCCGCCTGCTTTGAAACGTACCCGACCTTTTTGCATCTTGAGGCCAACCGCATATAAAGGCTTTTTCTTGCTTTTTCTCTGTTTTACGCTATTGTGTGCATAACGCCTTGGGCGCTATTTTTAATCCATATTTATGCCAAAACGAGACTATCCACTAGAAAAACTCCGCAACTTCGGAATCATCGCGCACATTGACGCCGGTAAAACCACTACCAGCGAGCGCATTTTGTATTACACCGGTTCTCAGCACAAAATCGGCGAAGTGCACGAAGGCGAGACTACCACCGACTGGATGGAGCAGGAGCGCGAGCGCGGCATCACTATTACCGCAGCCGCTATTACCTCGTTTTGGACTCGTACCAATGAGCCCGACAAAAAAGACCCGGCTAAAAAATACCGCTTTAACATCATTGATACCCCGGGACACATCGACTTTACCGTAGAGGTAAAGCGCTCGATGCGCGTACTCGACGGCGCCGTAGTTGTGTTTGACGGCGTAGCCGGCGTAGAGCCGCAGTCGGAGACCAACTGGCGCTATGCCGACGAGGCCAACGTGCCGCGCATCTGCTTTATCAACAAGCTCGACCGCACCGGCGCCTCATTTGAAAAATCATACCAATCTATCCTTGACCGCCTTACCAAGTACGCGGTGCGCATGCAGATCCCGATGGGCGGCGAAGATAACTTTGCCGGCGTTGTCGACCTGCTCCGCATGAAGTCGTACACCTTTGAAGGAAACATGGGCGACCTCGTTGTTGAAGCGGAAGTTCCTGCCGAGTATATGGAGGAGGCGCAAAAATACCGCGCCGAACTTATCGAAAAGATCGTTGAGCACGATGACGCCGCAATGACCGATTACCTCGAAGGCAAAGAACCTTCGTTTGAAAAATTGCAGGAGATTTTGCGCCGCGCCGTTATCGACAACAAGATCTTCCCCGTGTACTGCGGCTCGGCCCTTAAGAACAAGGGCGTGCAGCTTGTACTCGACGCCGTTGTCGACTATTTACCGTCGCCTCTCGACATGCCGCCGGTCAAAGGTGTCAATCCTAAAACAGGCGAGGAGGTTATCCGCCATGCAAGCGATGAAGAGCCTTTTTGCGCACTTGCCTTTAAACTACAGGCCGACCCGTTTGTGGGCCAGCTGACCTTCTTTCGCGTGTACTCGGGTACCGTCGAAGCAGGATCTTACCTTTACAACTCAACCACCGGACAAAAAGAGCGTCTCGGCCGCATCGTACGCTTGCAGGCAAACGAGCGCGAAGAGGTTAAAAAAGTTTTTGCCGGAGAGATCGCCGCAGCCGTAGGCCTAAAGGATACGCGCACCTCCCACACGCTCTGCGACGAGGCAAATCCTATCCAGCTCGAGCAGATTAAATTCCCCGAGCCGGTTATCTCATTGCGTATTGAGCCTAAGACCAAAGCCGACCAGGAAAAGATGGGTATTGCGATGAAAAAACTTGCCGACGAGGACCCAACCTTCCGCGTGTCATCGGACACCGAAACGATGGAGACCCTTATCTCGGGCATGGGTGAATTGCATCTCGAGATTTTAGTTGACCGCATGAAGCGCGAGTTTGGCGTCGAGGCAAACGTCGGCAAGCCGCAGGTTGCCTACCGCGAAACAATTCTTAAAGAAGCTGAAGCGGAAGGCAAGTACATCAAGCAGACCGGCGGCAAAGGCCAGTACGGCCACGTGCGTCTGCGCATCAAGCCGCTGCCGCCGCTCGACCCAGACAAAAAAATATCTAAGAACGTTACGCGCGAAGACCATTTTGAGTTCATCAACAGCATCAAGGGCGGCGTGGTGCCGCAGGAGTTTATCGGCCCGGTTGAAAAGGGCGTACGCGAGGCTATGGAGCGCGGCTTTGTTGCCGGCTTTAAGATGGTAGACATCTCGGTTGAGCTGTACGACGGCTCGTACCACGATGTGGACTCATCGGAAATCGCCTTTAAAATCGCCGCTTCGATGGGTTTCCAGGAAGCCGCAAGGCATGCACAGGCAGTTTTGCTTGAGCCAATAATGCGCGTCGAGGTAGTAGTCCCCGAAAAGTTCATGGGTGACATTACAGGCTCACTCTCCGGCAAGCGCGGCGCTATTGAAGGCATGGAAGAGCGCGGATTGGCGCGTGCCATCAAGGCAAAAGTGCCGCTTTCTGAAATGTTCGGCTATACGACCCAGCTGCGCAGTATGACCGAAGGCCGCGGCTCCTTTACGATGGAGTTCGACCACTACGAAGTGGTCCCGCCAAACGTAGCAGCGACCATCATCGCCAGCCGCAAATAAAATTAAATAAATACAGTAAACCCCCGCTCAAATGAGCGGGGGTTTTGATTTTGGGCATCTTACAAAAGTTAGAGGGATTTGCCAGTCAACCTGGTGTACTCGTCTTGGCCGTCGGGTGTTAAAAAGTACTTGAGTGCCAAATACTTCCTGTCTCCAAGACTGAAGCCGATCTGTCCGTTCCACCGTGTGTAGATGCCGGCTTTTGTCCGGGCATCCTTTATGATTCTTTGCACCGGAAGGTATAAAGACCGATCGCAAAAAGGTCTTACTTTCGCGTGCCCATGTTTGCTTCCCAAGACCAGCAGAAATTGGTCCGGCCTATCCTTTAACACTGCCACAAAGTCGAGCGCATACCCTTTGTGCATTTTAGCAACGCCAAAAATATGATACCCACTTCCGGCTATTCGCGAACGAAGATCTCCCATTGCAGCATGACGGTCTTTTATCTTCTGTTTTTTGCTGCGCGGTCGTTTTGCTCTCATGCTGACATCCCCTATGGTTAACGGTCTGGATAGCATAAAAGCACACCAAAGATGAAGTTGCAAAGTGGTGGGTGTATACTTTAGGTCATGGAAGGAGCACCAAAAATACCGTCCAAGGAAGATATAAAGCAAGATGCAAAGAAAGCTGCAAAGCATATTGGCGTTGCATTGGGGGCGGCAATGGCCGTCGCAAGTCCGGTTGGTAAAGTTATGGCGACTCCTGGTATTCCTTTAGCTACCGAAAAGCTGGTGGCGAGGCCCGAAGATATTAATAAAACGGCGCTTAAAAGCGATATAGACGCAAAGCGCGAGGTTTCTTTAGGAGACGAAACACAATCAGAGAAGCAAGAAACCATTGATCAGGCGTCACTTACAAAGGATATAGAAGCAGGACGCGCAGTATTTAAAATGGATAAAGACGGCGGACTAAATAGAATCCCGAGCAAAGAAGAATAAATCTTATCCCCAGCCGCGCGGTTGTATTGTTGCGGATGAAGAGTACAGTAAGTACATAGGGCGCCCAGCGAAAGCTGGGCGCGCTTTTCGTATGTGCTGGTTGTTTTAGATCCGTCCGCGTTCCGATTATCAGATTGTTCCTTACTCTGCTATGCGCACTTTCTTTAAATTATTTGCAGTACTCGCAATCTTTGCCGTTTTTTATGCTGGCGCCTTTCTTATCCTGCAAGGAGCCAATGAGTTTGAAAAACGCGGGGATATGGCCTTGTTTAGCAATAAGACCGAAGCTGCGGCCATAGCTAATGCCCGGTCGTATGAGAGCCAGTCAGCCGTTTCTGCGCCCGCCAGCATCTGGAAGCAGTAGTTTATCCCCAGCCTACTCCTTGCAGAGTTTGTAAGCCGCGCTACACTAGTTAGCAACAGGGCACCCCGCGCAAGCTGGGGTGCTCTTCTTATTTATTAGTTTTATTTAGTAGCTGCACTTTTAAAAATATGACAAAAAGCCGCGAATCAATTTGGACCAAGGACATCACGCCGCACGTGGTCAATTTTATGACCATGGACATTACGCCTAATTTTAAGAGCGAGGTCTGGACCCAAGACATTACGCATATAGTCATTGGCTCATTGGCCGTCTTTGGCTTGGTAGTTTCTTCTTTGATCACAACGCTTGGCGTTGCAGCTGCCGGCGTCAATATGGAAGTTGCTTTTGCTCAGCAATCGGCCTCTAATCAAATGGTTGCACAAACTGCGACGATAGTACTTGCCGAAGACAATCACCAAGCTCCTGGCATGATGTCTGTACCCATGGCAAACGGCTCTACCACTATTGGTACGGCCAGCTCAACGGTTCTATTTTGCCCTAAATTGTCGCGCACCATCGGCCGCGGTACCAGCGAGGGCACTACTACCGGCGACGTAGGCCAGCTCCAGCAGTTTATCGCCAACCACTTTGGCCTTAACAAAGATGATGTGGTTACCGGCCATTTTGGCTCGACCACACAAGCCTTTTTGGAGAAATTTCAACAAGAGCAGGGTATATCGCCGGCACCGTTTGCAGGCCCCTTGACCCGCGCCGCAATAGCCCGCCTCTGCAACCCAACCTCGCATGACAGCAGCCTCTTAAAAGGGAATGAGGGCGACGGTATGGGTTCTAGCACCATGATGGGCAGCACCACTCTTCCTATGCCGCCCCGTCACGACGATTTTCATCCGGCTATGGGTTCTAGCACCATGATGGGCAGCACCACTCTTCCTATGCCGCCCCGTCACGACGATTTCCATCCGGGTATAGGTTCTACAACTATGGGCTCTAGCACTCTGCCGCATACAGGCGAGCCTATGGGTTCTTCGACCGAGTACCATGGTCCTATGCTGCCGCCTCCTCCTAAAGCACCCGCTCCTACCACGACTCCGGTCACCTACTACAACAACACCTCAAATTCGGCTAGTGTTATCGAAGCTATCAACGAAATAGGCGACGGCTACGGCCGCTT
Source organism: Candidatus Adlerbacteria bacterium (assembly GCA_903824155.1). Lineage (GTDB taxonomy): Bacteria > Patescibacteriota > Minisyncoccia > Phycocordibacterales > SBAW01 > GWA1-54-10. The sequence continues at coordinate 22,114 of CAIJVL010000035.1, read as the reverse complement.
GCTGACCGCATCGCTCTCGATGCTCGGGTTATAGGCCCCAATCGCTTGCACTTTTTAGGTCCTCTGCTACTATGCTACTAACACAGCAGAAGGGTTTTCCCTATGCTTGGGTTTGGCGTGCTAGGTAGATTAGTTGGGGCATATTAATTAGTATTATTCACTAGATTCATATTATTTATGGCAAATTTTGATCGCACAAAGCCTCACGTAAACGTAGGCACCATCGGCCACGTTGACCACGGCAAGACCACGCTCACTGCGGCTATTCTCCATACTTTGGACATGGCAAAGGCTCAGGGCTACAGCGCCCGCGTCGAGGCCGTTGACGGTATCGACAATGCTCCCGAGGAAAAGGCTCGCGGTATTACCATCGCGCTCCACCACTCCGAGTACGAGACTCCTAAGCGCCACTACGCGCACATCGACGCTCCGGGCCACGCCGACTACATCAAGAATATGATCACCGGTGCTGCCCAGATGGACGGCGCAGTATTGGTGGTTGCCGCAACTGACGGCCTTATGCCTCAGACCCGCGAGCACGTGCTCTTGGCAAAGCAGGTAGGCGTACCGAAGCTCATCGTCTTCCTCAACAAAGTAGACATGGTAGACGACAAAGACCTTATCGACCTCGTCGAAGAGGAAGTACGCGAACTCCTTGTAAAGCAGGGTTACGCAGACGCTCCTATCATCCGCGGCTCAGGCCTCAAGGCTCTTGAAGCGACTTCGCTCGACGATGAATGGTCCAAAAAGGTCATGGAGCTCGTTAACACCATGGACAGCTACTTCCCGGACCCTGTCCGCGAGCTGGACAAGCCGTTCCTTATGCCTATCGAGGACATCTTCTCTATCGAAGGTCGCGGTACGGTAGTGACCGGACGCATTGAGCGCGGTGTCATCAAGGTTGGCGAAGAGGCCGAGATCGTCGGTTTGGAGCCAACCACCAAGACCACCATCACCGGTATCGAAATGTTTAATAAGCAGCTTGACCAAGGCCAGGCAGGCGACAACGCAGGTATACTTCTGCGCGGTACCCGCAAAGAGGACATCCACCGCGGTCAGGTGCTTGCAAAACCGGGTTCAGTAACCCCGCACACCGACTTTGAGGCCGAGGTATATATCTTGACCAAGGACGAGGGTGGCCGCCACACGCCTTTCTTCACCGGCTACAAGCCGCAGTTCTATGTCCGCACCACTGACGTTACCGGCGAAGTAACTCTCGCAACAGGAACGGAAATGGTAATGCCGGGCGACACGGTTACCTTTAAGGTAAAGCTCGTAGCGCCGGTGGCTCTCGAGGCTCAAACCCGCTTCGCGGTTCGCGAAGGAGGCAAAACCGTAGGCGCCGGCGTGGTAACCAAGATCATCGCGTAATTCACTAATTAATAGGAGTAAGCTAATCGGGTATAGGTTACCCCGGCCATTCGTGGCTTAGGGGAGAACTAGACTCACACAAAATTATGGCTACCGTTAAAGAAGAAACCGCAGCTCCCAAAAAGGCTGCAAAGCCCCGTGCTAAAAAGGCCGCCGTTGCCGAGGTAACGCGCCTTCGCATCAAGGTTAAGGCATATGAGCACAAAGTGCTTGATGCGTCAGTTAAGCAGATATTGGACACCGCACTTCGCTATGATACAAAGGTTGCAGGCCCGATACCGCTGCCGACCGAAATAAAGAAGTACACGGTCAACCGCTCGACCTTCGTCTACAAAGACGCACGCGAGCAGTTTGAGATGCGCATCCACAAGCGCGTCATCGACATCCTCGACCCGTCTCCCAAGGTGATAGAGGCTCTCACAAACCTCTCGCTCCCTTCAGGAGTCACCATCGACGTAAAGATGGCGTAATCAAAAGCAAACAAAAAATCCCCTCGCAAGAGGGGATTTTTTGTTGTAGGGTAGGGGCAGATTGGATCTACTCAACCGGAGGGAAGGGATATGTGGGACTTGCTGTTCGACCGCTCTGTTGTTTTGGGGTTGATGCTCAACATCCCCGTGATCGCACTCGTTGGCGGCATCGTGTACTACAACTACCGCACATGGCGGCATCTGACGCCGCAAGCCGAAGTGCGCTATACGGGCATGGCGATATTCACCCGCGCAAAGAAACGATGCGGCAGGCTCTTCATTATTTCGTTCGCCTGTCTTCTGGGGTCGCTTTTTGTCCCACTGATTCTAGGCTGGAACTCGATCGCTATGTCAGACTCGGTGCGCATGCACGCGCATGAGACTTTGACGGTTTTTGGGACAGCGCTCTCGCTCATCGCCATGAGTATCACCGGTCTCCTGTACCACAGATACTCCCGCAAGGAGTTTCGATACGTCAACGAAATCGAAGGGTGAGACTAAAGCCCCTGCATGTTGGTCGGGGCTTTTTTCTTGCCAAAATTCCAACAACGGCGTAGTGTGCAGGCAGACGAAAAGGGGAGGACTACATGAGCGATATGGGTGAGTTGGTACAAGAGTTGCAGCGGCATTTTGACCGCCGTGCCGAAGACCGCGAAAAGATCGGCTTTTGCTACTTTGACCGGCATGTGCAAATGGTCGAAGGCGAGGTCCTTATCCGCAATGCTTGCGAAAAAGAGTATCAAGCTTTGACATTGAAGACCAAGCGCATTGGCGGCATCGCCTTTAACTTCCAGGGGATTCAATTTCCTGAAGCCAAGCGCCTGTACTCGATATTTGCGCAGCGCTCCGAGCTCGAAGAGCTTGGTATCGACTGCAAAGTTCCAGAGATGGTAAAAGCGTAGTGCGTAAAAGGCCCGACCTATATGGTGGGCCTTTTTCTTGCTTAATTTCCGCCCATACTGTATATTGCCCTTAACTCTATTTGAGTTAGATCTATGTCCCGGAGCAGCTTCCCGGACCAATGGACTAGCCGATCCGCAAGGACGCTTGTCTATTGCGGATTTTTCTATAGCCAACATGAAATTTATCTTAGGACTCAAGGGCAAAATGACCACCCTCTACACAGAGGAAGGCCGCGCTTACGCTGCGACGGTCATTATTGCTGCCCCTAACACCATCACCCAAATCAAGACCGCCGACAAAGAGGGCTACAATGCCATCCAGTTGGGAGCGATAGAGAAAAAGCCTGAGCGCGTCAACAAGCCGCAGATAGGCCACGTCTCTAAGATTACGCCTGGAGGCGTGGGCAAGGCGCTTGCGCACTTTAAAGAAATGCGCCAGTTCGATGGCAAGCTCCCCGAAGGAGTTGAGGCAGGCGCAACCGTCGACGTGTCGGCTTTTGCCGAAGGCGACAAGGTTGAGGTTTCTGCTATCACTAAAGGCCGCGGCTTTCAGGGCGTTATCAAGCGCCACGGCTTCCATGGCGGTCCGCGCTCGCATGGTCAAAAGCACTCTGAGCGTTCGCCGGGCTCTATCGGCGGTTCGGGTGGCCGCGCGGGCGGCCGCGTTGCCAAGGGTATGCGCATGGCCGGCCGCATGGGCCAGGACCGCGTCACCGTACGCGGGCTCAAGGTCTTGCAGGTGCACCCGGAGACGAACGAGATCGTTATATCGGGCGCAGTCCCCGGCCGCCGCGGCACTTTGGTTGAAATCAAAGGCGTTGGGCTCAAATCGTAGACACGAGTTTACGAGTGCAATAAAAAAGATGTATGGCAACAAAATCAACAACAACTAAAAAAACAACGACACCTAAGGTTAAAACCGAAAAGGTTGTTAGGGCTGTACGCCCGCGCGGTACCCGCAAGGCTACTTCGATGGACGTAACTATTTTCAATACGAAAGGAGCTGAAGCCGGCAAGATGACTCTGCCCGAAAATATCTTTAACTTGCCTTGGAATGCCGACCTCGTGCACTTGGTAGTAAGCGGCATGCAGGCAAACGCACGCATGGGCAATGCGCACACTAAAGACCGCGGCGAAGTTCGCGGCGGCGGACGCAAGCCTTGGCAGCAAAAGGGCACCGGCCGCGCCCGCCACGGCTCATCGCGCTCTCCTATCTGGAAGGGCGGCGGTGTTACCCACGGCCCTCGCAACGACAAGGACTACAGCCAAAAGATCAACCGCCAGGCGCGCCAAAAGGCGCTTTTGGTAGTGCTCTCGCGCAAGCTTGCCGACAACGAAATCATCTTTGTTGACTCGATGTCTGTAGAGAAGCCCAAGACCAAAGATGCGGTGGCAATGCTCGCGGGCCTTTCTAAAGCCGGCTTCAATAATGATAAAAAGAACAATGCTGCTCTTATCGCTCTCCCTAACGCACACACTGCAACGCAAAAGAGCTTTGCCAACATCGGCCATGTCGAGGTAGTAGATGTCCGCAATCTTAACCCCGTGTCGATCATGTCGTCCAAGTACCTGGTTATCGTTGACCCGGCTGCCGCTATCGAGACGCTCGGCAAAAAGCGCGTGGTTAAACCAGCCGCCAAATAAATTGTATGCAAAAGGATAACGTCAACATTCTCATAGCGCCGCGCATCACCGAAAAGGGAGCCTACCTCTCTGCTAATGGGGTGTATGTGTTTAACGTCGCCGTCGATGCTAACAAGCACGATATCATGACCGCCGTTAAAAAGATCTACAACGTAACGCCGCGCAAGGTGACCGTGGTTACCGTGCCGCGCAAAGTGGTCGCAACACGCGGTACCAACCGCAAGGGCGCCTCGAGCGGCGGCAAAAAGGCGTACGTCTTTTTAAAGAAGGGCGAGACCATAGAGATAATGTAATTTGTAAAATACCTTTATGAAATCTTATAAACCATACACCGACTCCCGCCGCCACATGTCGACCGTGACATTTAAAGGCAAGCTTACCGCTACCGAGCCGCACAAGGCTCTTACGGTGGGCGGCAAGCGCAAGGTGGGCCGCAACAACGCGGGCCGCATTACCGTGCGCCACAAGGGCGGCGGACACAAGCGCCTCTTCCGCGATGTGGACTTTACGTACAAAAAGATGGTGCCGGCAGTCGTAGAGACTGTCGAGTACGATCCTAACCGCTCGGGCTTTATCGGCCTTGTGGTGTACAAAGACGGCGAGCGCCGCTACATGCTTTTGCCCAAGTCGGTAAAGGTTGGCGACACTATCACCACTTCGGAAACCGCTGCTGCAACTCCGGGCAACCGTATGCCGCTTAAGAATGTCCCAATTGGCGCGTTTGTATACAATGTCGAGATCAAGCCGGGCAATGGCGGCAAGCTTGGCCGCTCGGCAGGCACCCACATCGAAGTAATCGCACGCGACCAGGGTTACGCTGACCTTAAAATGCCATCAAGCGAAGTGCGCAAAGTGCTCGACACTTGCTGGGCATCTATTGGTGAGGTGTCTAACGACGAGCATCACCTCGTAGTCTTCGGCAAAGCAGGACGCAGCCGCTGGAAGGGTATCCGCCCTACGGTGCGCGGTACTGCAATGAACCCGGTAGACCACCCGCACGGCGGCGGTGAAGGCCGCCAAGGCCGCGGTTTGCGCCGCGCCAAGAGTGCGTGGGGTAAACCAACCGGCAAAGGTCAAAAGACCCGCACGCCGAAAAAGTACAGCAACTACCTTATCGTCTCTCGCCGCAAAGTGGGCAAGCGCGGACAGAAAGCCTAAATATAATAAAAAAGAAAAACGCCCCGAGAATACGGGGCGTTGTTTTCTGGTGTTACATCTCCAATTGGCGGTGGGCAAGCATGCTTGTCTGTTGTGCTCCAATGAACAGCGGGTCGGGGACGGGCCGCCACTTGCCTTGCCAGTGCATTTCCATGCTCCCGGTAATATACTTGCCGCTAATGCTTTTCAGATAGGCTGCCTTTTGCGTAAAGGCATCGTGGTCATCCTCGGCTTCGAACTTGTGCTGTTGTACCGTCTGCAGGTTGCCGATAGTGCCGCCGGCGTATCTAAAGCGATATTCAGTCATTGCCAACTCCTCGGTTTGAAGGGGGAAGGGTCTTCTGTCGCAACTCTACCATGGGCAGAAAATATATAAAGAAAACGCCCCGACTCGCGGGGCGTTTTTGTTGCCGGGGATATTTACTCAGCGGCTTGAAGGGTTGGAGGAAGGCGCGCCGTAGCCGCTTTGGCTCCGGAAAGAAAGTGCCAACGGTTGTCTTCGCCGAAGAGTTGCATGCTCTTGTTAATGTACTTGACCATGTGTTGTTTGACGAACAGCTGCATCTTTTTAAATGCATGGCTGTCGTTGGCAGCGGTAATACCATACGTCGCCCGGACTCTGCCGCGCTGGTAGCTAAATCTATACTCTGGCATTGCTAAACCCCGTTGTGGTGAACGACTATTCGCACTATTGCACTTTTGAGCAAAAATGACAAGAAAAACGCCCCGACTTGCGGGGCGTTTCTGTTTGGTCTACCCGCAGCCATCTAAGGGAGGGATTTGGGATAACCCAACCCTCAGTCGACCAGCGGGCACTTTGGGGAAGTGGTCCTTTATGATCTGGAGGGGGAAATCCCTTACGAGCTTTTTACCTTCGCGGCCTTGGGCGACATGGTTGCAACTTACGATGTGCTGCTTCAAGAATCGCGCTGCTTGCCGGAGGGCGTCCCCATCGTCTTTGGCAGTAAAGTGATGCTCTCCTATCTCCTGTTCAAACGAGACCGGATTACTGCTCACGAGCCGCGGCTCAAGATAGATAAGCGTGTACGCTATGTCTTTGATGGATGAACTCATTACCGTTCCTTTTTATGGACAGTCCTGAAGCTATTATGCAAAAATACCCGTTAAGAGCAAGTTTGTCGGTTAAGTACACATAAAAATAAAACGCCCCGGGAAACCGGGGCGTTTTTTGATTCTTGAACAGAACCTAACTGTTGGTGGGACGATCCCGACCTGTCGCTGCCATTATTTGATCGACCGTATGTGGTCGTATAAGCGAAGAGGGGAGTCCACCTTTGTTGGGCGGCTCGGGGACGTGCATTATCTCGCTTATAGTGCAGTTGATGCTGCCGACCACGTGCTTAAAGCCGGTATCTTTTTCCCAGCTTGCAAGCTGGGCATAGAAGTCATCATGATCGGTTGCTTCCAGATTTTTGTACGGAGCCGATTGCCCGTGCCGGTATTGGAACTTGTAGATGCGCATGACCACTCCTTTTGGTAGGTCGTTTCGGGGTCTTCTGGCAGAACTATGCCACATTTGGTGATTTTTGCAAGGCTTTAAGATGTTTTGAGGTGCTTTGGGTGGAAAAACTTGCGTAAATCCGCCCTATCCTGTACTATGCCTTCAATCCCGCTTGGCGGGTTTTTAGTTGGCCTTTCGCTCCTTTGGGAGGGAAAACAGCTAGGGCGCCCAAGCAAATACAGGGGTTTTAACATAATGTCACGATCACTTAAAAAAGGTCCGTACGTGGACGAGAAGCTCCTCAAGAAGATTGAGGGCAAGAAACCTCAGACCGCTGAGCTTATTAAAACGTGGGCGCGCCGCAGCCAGATTGCCCCGGAAATGGTGGGCTTTAAGTTTGGCGTCTACAATGGCAAGACCCATCTCGAGGTTTTGGTAAGCGAGGACATGGTAGGGCACCGCTTGGGCGAGTTTTCTCCGACCAAGAAGTTCCAGCGCCACGGCGGCAAAATGCAGAAGGAAATGGAGCAAAAGGCTAAAGAAGGTGAAATTGCAGCTGCACAGGCTGCCAAGGGCGCTGCTGATGCCGCTAAAACTGCCGCAAAGAAATAAAACAATTATATGGCTGATGCATCTGCAAAACTTAAAAACTACCGCCAGTCGCCCCGCAAGGTGCGCCTGCTTGCAGATTTGGTGCGCGGCAAGACGGCCGAGCACGCTATCAACCTGTTGGCCACGCTCCCTAAGCGCGGCTCTGAGCCGATGATCAAGCTGATAGAGTCGGCTGTTTCAAACTCGGGACTTTCCTCGCGCGAAGTCATCATTTCAACTATCCAGGTTAACAGCGGCGTAGTCTTTAAGCGCATGATGCCTCGCGCACGCGGCCGCTCGGCGCCTATCCGCAAGAAGTCGAGCACCATTACGATGGGTCTTACCAAGCGCCCTGAAACGGTAAAGAAAACAAAGGGAAAGAAAGTAGAAGCAGTTAAAACCGAAGAAGTCGCCACCATCTAATTATATTTATGTCTAAAGTTGTACATCCATTTGCACACCGCCTTGGCATCCTCCGCGACTGGAGGCATCGTTGGTATGCGCAGGGCAAGCAGTACCAAGAGTACCTGCGTGCGGACATCCTTTTGCGCGAGTTCTTGTACCGCGAGCTGCGCGGCATGTACATTGGCGGTATCGAACTTGAGCGCGGCAATGGCAATTTGCGCGTCATCATCAAGACCTCGCGCCCCGGCGTTATCATCGGCCGCTCGGGCGAGGGTTCTATCAAACTCAAAAACAAGATCACTACTTTCCTTGCTTCTAAGGGCGCATCGGTACCGGAAGTAAAGCTTGATATCGAGGAGATTCGCTCACCGGAATCTTCAGCTGCAATTGTGGCGTACATGGTTGCCGAAGGACTCGAGAAGCGCATGCCATTTCGCCGCGTACTCAAACAAACTATCGAAAAGGTAATGGCTAACCGCGATGTAAAAGGCGTACGCATCACTTTGGGCGGCATGCTCGGCGGCGGCTCTATGTCGCGCGTTGAGACTCTTAAGAAAGGCCGCGTACCGCTGCAGACCTTCCGCTCGGATATCGACTTTTACCGCGAGCGCGCAAACTTGCCGCTTGGCGTAATCGGCATCAAGGTGTGGATCTACAAAGGCGAAGTCTTTGCCGATAAGCAAACCAAGAAAGACGCCAAATAATTTTTATGTTGACCCCTAAGAAAGTAAAATTCCGCAAGTGGCACACGATGCGCCACAACCCTAAAAAGGTAAAAATCGCAACCCGCGGCATTACCATTGCCTTTGGCTCGCATGGCCTTAAGGCAACGACGCCGGCACGCGTACGCTCTAACCAGCTTGAGAGCGCTCGCAAGGTTATCGTCCGCTCAATGGGCAAGACCGGCAAGATGTGGCTGCGCGTATTTCCTGACAAGCCTTTTACCCAAAAGCCGCCGGAGGTAAAGCTCGGCAAGGGTAAGGGCGACCCGGTAGGATACGAGGTGGAGATCTGGCCGGGACGCATCTTGTTTGAGGTAGACGGTGTCGATGACAAGACTGCTGTAGCTGCACTTAACAACGCCGCTAAGAAGCTTCCGCTTAAGGCAAAGGTTGTCTCGCGCCACGCATAAACAAATATATGGCTAAGAAAACTAATTTCACTAATCATGACTCCAAGGATCTCGCTAAGTTTGTCAGCGAGAAGCGCGAAGCATTGCGCACATTGCGCTTTAATGCTTCGGGGAGTAAAAACCACAACGTTAAAGAGGCGCGCACTATCCGCAAGGAGATCGCCCGCGCTTTGACCGAAACTAATGCGCGTAAAGCGGTAGCGAAATAAATATATGGAAACTAAAATTGCACACAAGAAAATACTTCGCGGCACGGTAATGTCCGACAAAATGACCGATACGGCGGTCGTGGCAGTTTCGCGCTACGTAAAGCACCCCAAGTACAAGAAGTACATGAAGATCACCAAGCGCTACCACGCACACAATCCGGGCAACAAGGCCAAGGAGGGCGAGGTTGTGGTAATCCGCTCATGCCGCCCGCTGTCAAAGCTTAAGTCGTTCGAAATCGTTTTCGCATAATAAATATATGATTCAAGATCGCTCACTAGTCGTAATAGCAGACAACACCGGCGCCAAAATCGGCCGCATCTTCAAGATTCCCGGATCATCGCACAAGCGCTATGCAGAAATCGGCGAGGTGGTGGTGCTTTCGGTACAAACCGCCGAGCCGCGCAAGGCCGTTAAGAAGAAAGATATTTTGAAGGCCGTCGTTGTTCGCCAAAAGAAGCCTTTCCGCCGCAAGGACGGCTCGTACATCCGCTTTGACGAAAACGCCGTGGTTATTTTGGAGACCTCCGGCAAGGACAAAAAAGAGCCGAAGGCAGGACGCATCTTTGGCCCGATACCGCGCGAGCTCCAAGAGCTTGGCTACCAGACGATTATTTCTCGCGCGCCTGAAGTCGTATAACACTATGAACACTTTACATGTAAAAAAAGGTGACACCGTAGTGGTACTTGCCGGTAATGAAAAGGGGAAGTCAGGCAAAGTGCTTGAGGTGTTTCCCAAGCTTGCAATGGTCCTCGTTGAGGGCGTTGGTATGAAGAAGAAGCACCAAAAGGCCCGCCGCGAAGGCCACGCAGGACAGATAATCGACAAGCACTTTCCGATACACGCAAGCAATGTAAACCTTAAGGATTCCAAGAAGGAGAAGTCTGCCAAGAAAGAAAAGACTGCCAAGAAAGCAGCAAAGTAACTGAACTACCATGCCTAAACTTATACAAGAACAACAGAAGAGTGCGTTTGATACGCTTAAAGGTGACTTTAAGTGGACTAACCGCATGCAGGTCCCCAAGGTGGAGAAGGTAGTTATTTCGGTCGGCGTCGGCAAGATGACCAAGGACAAAGGCAAGGTAGATTTGGTTGCCAACCGCTTGGCTAAAATTACCGGCCAAAAGCCGGCAAGCCGCGGCGCCAAGAAATCTATCGCTACCTACAAGACCCGCATTGGCGACAAGATAGGCTACCAGGTAACCTTGCGCGGCAAGCGCGCCGAGGACTTTCTTAACCGCCTCGTGCACATCGCGCTTCCTCGCACTAAAGACTTTAAAGGCATTGGCACTACAGGTATCGATGAGATGGGCAACTACTCCCTTGGCATTAAAGAGCACATCGTATTTCCCGAGACTGCCGATGAAGAAATTAAAGACGTCTTTGGCATGGCGGCAACCGTAGTCACTACCGCAAAGAATAAGACTGAAGCAAAAGCCTACCTCTCCCACTTGGGCTTTCCCTTCAAAAAGTAATTTTTAAAATATAGAAAAGAAAAACTCGCGACCAAGTGAATGGCGCGGGTTTTTCTTATGAGGAAAGACTATTGGCATTTCTAAATATTTGTGGTATTCTACGTTTAGACGAATCAGAGGAGGTTGAAATGTCGGACCGATGGGAAGAGCATAAAGAACAGTTGGCTACGTTCCGAACAGAATATGGTCTGCTATTTCCGGACCTACATTTCTTCCAAGGCCTGCGCTTTGCAGTTTTGGGAGCAGCTCTGCCAATCGCAGCAGGATTGTTTAATGTGTATCGCACAGCGTTGCCTATAATTCAAAACAGGCTGTTTACTCCACATCCTGCTCCAGAGGATCCGGTCGCTGGATTTTTGGCGGCTGGCTTAGGTATGCTGCTCGTGCTAGGTATATACAGCACGGATCTGGGTATCAGAAACCAAACAACTGCACTTATTCTCCGCGGTGCAGAGCTTGAAGCAATACTTGATATTGAGCGAGGAGCATTTACTGCGCTTAAAAACAGAGTTCGCCTACCGATGATCTTCAGGATTTCCGGTATAATAACGATAGGGTTCTACTTTGGCCTAATCTATTCGCTCTTTCTGACTTTGAGAGCGATGCGGCTGTTGTTCCTCTAACTCTGCGGGAGAAATATAATGCGAGAAATAATATCCTATCTTCTCTATCCGGAAGCTGAGAGCTTTCCGGAAATCCGAAAGGATAAGAGCGCTTGGATTGGGCCGATTATAGGCTCAGTTTGTGCGGTAGTCCTTATTGCTCACAATTTGGGTTGGCTTTAGCCCAACTAAACAAATAGCCGGCCGCTTACAAGCAGCCGGTTTTCTTTTTTGCAACCCGCCCTTCAAAAAATAACCCAGTAGGCGATTCTGCTGAATCGAAATTTAATATAGAAAAAACGGAGCCTTTAGGGGCTCCGTTTTGGTTTTTTGGCTTTCAGCGGATTGAGCAACTGCTGCGCTTCGGCGTTGGATATTTTGCACCAAGTAAAGCATTCGTAGTTGGTACAGTCGGTGTCTTGGGCACACTCGCAGTCATCCCCACACGACTCTGTGTAGGGATAAAATAGGTACCACCCGCTGCTCGTAAGGATGAGATGATAGTCCTCATGTCCCTCTTCGAGCAAACAAGAGGGTAAAGGCTCTTCCCATGCCACAAGCGGATGTTCGGCTCTTGGCAACATGTAATCACATTTCATTTGTACTACTCCAAGGATTTGTCTGCTGCCAGTGTATACGAATTTCAAAAATAGAAAAGAAAAAACCCGCGACCAAGTGAATGGCGCGGGTTTTTGATTTTGAACGAAAGGACTAGTTTTTGGGGAGTACGCCGGTACCAAGATGGTCGTCGAGACCATTCTTGATCGACTTGGCATACTGCGTTTCAGCCATGCGTCTGAGCTCAGCATCTGGCGGAATTGTTTCGTTTTCCTTCAGAGTTTCTGTGAGAGTAGCTCTGAGGCCACTCACGATGGCTTCAATGGCTAACTCTTTCAGGCTGAGATCCTCTCCGTAGGCAAAGCCTGGGGGGAGAGGAGGGGTATTCTGGTTTTCCTCAGGGGACAATGGTCTACTCCGTCTTTGTTTCAGGGCTATCCTTATTCCTATACGAGTTTAACCTGAAAATGGTTGCATGTCAATAAGGAGAGGACAAAAACCCTAGGCCAGTCAACCCCTTTATCTACATGAAGTCGGGAAGTTTGCGCTCTCCAAATGGCTGTGGTAGTATCCCTCTACGCCTCACAAGGCTCCTTTTTTCTGATAGGCCCCTATGGGGAACCGTCAGAATCGTAACCCCAAAGGAAAAACAGGGGTAAACCATTACAATGGCAAAAAAATCAACCGTAGCGCGGTCAAACCGCCCGCCCAAATTTAAGTCCCGCGTAGTTAACCGCTGCTTCCGCTGCGGCCGCAAGCGCGCCTTTATGCGTGACTTTGGTATGTGCCGCGCCTGCTTCCGCGAGGCTGCTAACGAGGGCCTTATCCCGGGTATTCGCAAATCATCTTGGTAATTTTATGGTAAACGACCCTATTTCAGACATGCTTGTGCGCCTCCAAAACGCCTCTATGGTGGGCAAAGCCCGCGTTACCTTGCCGCGCTCGCAGATCAAGCTCGCTATTGCCGACATCCTCGCCCGCGAGGGCTACATTGGCGAAGTAGATAAGAAGTCTAAAGACATCAACTTTACCATCGGTCTTGTGTACAAAAACAACCGTCCGGCCTTTGGAGGCTTTAAGCGCATCTCTAAGCCTAGTCGCCGCATGTACCTTGGTGTCCGCGACGTTAAGCCGGTCAAGCGGGGCCATGGTCTTTTGGTCCTCTCGACTCCGGCAGGAATCTTGACCGGCAAAGAGGCCATGGTTAAGCGTGTCGGCGGAGAAGCCCTGTTCGAAATCTGGTAAATCATTCAAAAATATATGTCACGCTTAGCTAAACGCCCAATTGCAATGCCGCCTTCAACCGAGGTTACCGTCTCGGCAATGGAGGTGCGCGTCAAAGGCCCCAAGGGCACGTTGGTTAAGCCTGCCCACCGCCTTATCTCTATCGAGGTAGGGAAGGAAGGCGTACAGGTTGCCAAAAAGGGCGAGTCTAAAGAGGCTCAGGCACTCGTTGGTACGTACGCTTCGCATATCATGAATATGCTCGAGGGCGTCACCAAAGGCTTTTCTAAAAAGCTGCTTGTTGAAGGCGTCGGTTACAAGTGGGATGTCCAGGGTAAAACGCTTAACCTCGCGCTTGGCTTCTCACACCCCGTAAAGGTAGCGATTCCCGAGGGTTTGGCTGTTAAGGCAGACAAAGGAACTCTTACTATTGAGGGTTTTGACAAAGAAGCGGTCGGCCAGTTTGCCGCAAACATCCGCGCTCTTAAGAAGCCAGAGCCGTACAAAGGCAAGGGTATCCGTTACGAGGGCGAGGTTATCCGCCGCAAGCAGGGCAAGAAAGCCGCATAAACCTGTATGTCTACTAAAACTATTAAAAACGCAGAAAACCACCAGCGCCGTCACGCGCGCATCCGCGCCAAGGTTGCGGGTACCTCCGAGCGCCCCCGCTTGGCAGTCTACAAGTCTAACCGCTACTTGCACGCGCAGATAATCGACGACACTGCCGGCAAGACGCTGGTAGCAGGCAGCACTAAAGTAGTTGCTGAAAAAGGTAAGAAGGGAAAGGAAGTGAAGAAGATGGACGCCGCAAAAGCGCTGGGGCTGGACTTGGCAAAACGCGCACAGGCAGCAGGGATTACTACGGTAGTGTTCGACCGCGGCGGTTTCCGCTATACTGGCCGGGTCTCGATGCTTGCAGAGGCTGCACGCGAAGGCGGATTGAAGTTTTAAATAATATATGGCTGATAACGAAAATATAGATGTAGTAGTTGAAGAGACACCGGTAGTACCGGAGGTTGTTGAAGCTGTCTCAACTGCAGCGGCACCGGCTGCAGCAACGCCTTTTGCCGATGCGGCACGCCGCGCCGGACGCCCGCTTGACCGCCGCTCTGGTGGTCATGGGGGCGCAGGCGGCCGCGGCGGGGCTGGAGGCCGCCCGGGCGGCAACCGCTCTAACTCGCGCCGCCCCGAGCGCAAAAGCGAGTATGACCAGCGCATGATCAACATCCGCCGCGTAGCCCGCGTGGTTGCCGGCGGCCGCCGCTTCTCTTTCTCGGTTGCCATAATCATCGGCAACAAAAAGGGCAAAGTAGGCGTAGGTTTGGGCAAGGCGGGCGATACCACTTTGGCAATCGACAAGGCTGTCCGCAACGCCAAGAAAAACATGATCACCGTGCCGCTCACTAAAAATAACTCCATTCCCTACGACACAGAGGCTAAGTACTGCGCATCGGTCGTATTGCTCATGCCGGCACGCGGCCGCGGTTTGGTTGCCGGTTCATCGGTACGCCCGGTACTCGAGCTCGCCGGCATTACTGACATTGTTGCCAAGCTCCACTCGGGTTCAAAAAACGGTCTTAACAACGCACGCGCCGCTATCGAGGCCCTTAAGAAACTCAACTAATTTTTATGCAGCTTCACGAACTAAAACGCAAAACTGAAAATAAAAAGCCCAAGCGCGTAGGGCGCGGTGGCGGACGCGGCAAGACCTCGGGTCGCGGCACCAAGGGCCAGAAGGCGCGCGCCGGCCACAGCATCATGCCTGCTATCCGCGAGCAGCTCAAAAAGCTCCCGAAGCTCCGTGGTCGCGGCGTAGGCGGACTTATCAGCATCCAAAACAAGCCGCATGTCGTTAACTTGGCATCTCTCGACAAGGCATTTTCTTCAGGCGCAACCATAAATGCAAAGACGCTCGTCGAGCAGGGTTTGGTGCGCACCCGCAAAGGCATTAAGAATCCGGTCATCAAGATACTAGGCGACGGCGACGTAACTAAAAAGTTTGCGGTGAGCGGCTGCAGCGTTTCCGCGTCGGCTAAATCAAAAATCGAGGCAGCAGGCGGGTCAGTTGCGGCTCTTGAGGAAAAGGTTTCGAAGATAAGGATGCCGAAGGAAAAGGCGGCAAAGCAAAAAGCTAAAGCAGAGTAATTCTTAGACGGATATGAATACTTTTTTCCAAAAATTCGCGCTTTTGATGAAAGACGCGCAGTTGCGCTCGCGCCTTTTGTTTGTGCTCTCGGTACTCGCTATCTTCCGCCTTTTAGCGGCGATACCGATCCCGGGCATCAACGCAGCGCAGCTCCAGCAATTTTTTAATAACAACCAATTCTTTGGCCTGCTTAACCTCTTTTCAGGCGGCGGGCTTTCAAACCTTTCCATAGTATTGCTGGGTGTTGGCCCGTACATCACTTCGAGCATCATCATGCAGCTTCTTACCATTATGGTGCCGCGCCTCAAGCAGCTCTACCAGGAAGAGGGTGAGGCGGGCCGCCAGCGGTTTAGCCAGTACTCGCGCCTTATTACGTTGCCTATCGCCGTGGTGCAAGGCATCGGCTTCCTGCTCTTGCTCCAGCGCGAGGCAGTCTTGCCGACCCTCTCTCCCTTCCAGTTTGGCGTAAACGTGCTTGTAGTTACCGCAGGCTCAATACTCCTAATGTGGCTCGGCGAGCTTATATCTGAGTTCGGTCTTGGCAACGGCGTTTCTTTGCTTATCTTTGCCGGCATCGTTGCGCGCTTGCCCCGCACGGTAAGCCAGCTCCTCTTTTCGTTCGACACGACGCAGCTGCCGGTATACATCGGCTTTATCGTTGCGGCCGTGGCGGTTGTTGCGGCAGTGGTGGTGGTTACCGAGGCCGAGCGCCCGGTGCCGGTTACCTACGCCAAGCGCATCCGCGGCATGAAGGTCTATGGCGGGCAGTCTACGTACTTGCCGCTGCGCCTTAACCAGGCAGGCGTTATCCCGATCATCTTTGCGCTTTCGTTCCTGCTTCTGCCGCAGATGTTTGCAACCTTCTTCCAAGCGTCAACACATCATTGGCTTGCCGCAACCTCGAGCTTTATCCTTTCGTGGCTCCAAAACTTGGGCTTTTACGGCAGCGTCTACTTTGTACTCGTCGTACTCTTTACCTACTTTTACACCGCAGTTACGTTTGATCCGCACGCTATCGCCGAGAACTTGCAAAAGAACGGCGCGTTTATCCCCGGCGTACGCCCCGGGATGCCTACCGAGGAATATTTGGCCAAAGTTATCACCCGCATTACGCTGGTAGGCGCACTCTTCCTTGGTCTTATTGCGGTCATGCCTATCATCGTGCAGTCACTGACTAATATCCAAAGCTTGGCGCTTGGCGGTACCGCTTTGTTGATCGTCGTCTCCGTAATCCTTGACCTAGCCCGCCGCGTCGACGCGCAGATCTCCATCCGCGAGTACTAACATTCTAGAAATAAGTAAAAAGCCCCCCGCATGCGGCGGGGGCTTTTTATATGGTATGTTGGGGGTATGGATTTTTTGTGGGGAGGCATACTGGTCATCGTGGCTATCTGGGTGATGTGGGCGCTGTTTGACCGCCGTCCAAAAACAGAGTCATATGAAGAGGATGACTCGGATGTCGAAGACATCATCAAGCCTCGCCATGATAAAGAGAGCTGGACACTCGACAGCACCGAGGATACCGCTCATGACCACGAAGGCGAGTAACAAATGTACTGTTTTGTGCTATTGTTGCTTGCAATGAGCGACACAGGAAATAAAGTGCAAACCTTTTTAATGATGGGGCGGCCCGGAAGCGGGAAGGGGACACAAGCTAAAATGCTTGCCGAAAAGGTTGGTGGCGCCGTGTACTCTTCCGGCAACCGCTTGCGCGAGATGGCCGCAGGCGGCAGCTATTTTGGCAAGCGCACCAAAGAGGTGATGGAACGCGGCGACTTGATGCCCATTTGGGTGTCACAGTATTTGTTTGAAGAGGCACTTATAAAGCTCGAACCGGCAGATACTATTGTGTTTGAAGGCTCGTGCCGGATTCTGGAAGAGGCGATGCGCTTTCACGAAGCGGCCGTATGGCTGAATCGTGCATACGTTGCCGTGTATTTAGACGCGCCTGAGGATGCTTTGCGCGAGCGTTTACTTAAGCGCGCCGGCCTTGAGGGCCGTGCCGACGACAACGCGGCGGCGCTCCAAGAGCGCTTCGATAAATTTAACGAACTCACTATCAAGTCGATAGACTATTTTAAAAGCGAAGGTACGCTGGTGGTAGTCAACGGCAACCAAGCAATCGAGCAAGTGCACATAGACGTGCTACGTGCCCTCAATCTCCAATAATCCTATGATCGTATCTACTACCGAAGAAATAGAGAATTTGCGCAAAGCCGGCAAAATATTGGCCGGTGCATTGCGTCATGTCGCAAGCATGGTAAAGCCCGGTGTAACCACTGCGGCTCTTGACTTGGCTGCCGAAAAATATATACGCGACCTGGGCGGCGAGCCGGCCTTTTTAAACTATAAACAAGACGGCTCGGCGTACCCGTTCCCGGCATCGCTGTGCGTGTCTATCAACGATGAGGTAGTGCATGGCATCCCCAGCGAGCGCCGGGTGCTAGAGGAGGGCGACATGGTCATGCTGGACTTGGGCGTAAGTTACAACGGTTACTTTAGCGACGCGGCTATTACGGTGTTTGCTGGCGAGGGAGATGCTTCGGGTAAAAAATTGGTAGAGGCTACCAAAGAGGCGCTCAAGGCAGCAATAAAAATAATAAAGCCGGGCGTGCGCGTGGGAGACATTGGCGCCGCCATACAAGCAGTTGCCAAAAAATATAATTTTGCCGTGGTAGAGGACTTGGGTGGGCACGCGCTTGGGCTTGTGCCCCACGAAAAGCCGTACATTGGTAACGTGGGCACTGCGGGCAAAGGCGAGGTTTTGCCACAGGGTATGGTGATTGCAGTCGAGCCTATTTTTACCGAAGGGAAGGGGGATATTGAACTTGAAAGCGACCAATGGACGTACCGCACTGCCGACGGCTCGCGCAGCGCCGAAACCGAGCATACTATTTTAATAACCCAGGGCGGCTGCGAGGTGCTCACGGCATAGCCCAAAAAAGGTTGCAATATAAGGCTTCCGTGGTAAAGTGCAAAGCATGAAACACCCGAAGGAAGAGCTTACATATGTAATGATAAAGCCCGACGGCGTCCGCAAGGGTCTCATCGGCGAGATCATCAAGCGCATGGAGCAGCGCGATCTTAAGATTGTTGCGCTCGAAATGTTCCAGCCCACCTACAAGGAAATGGATAATCATTACCCCAAGAGCGATGCATGGATCAACCGCCTTGGCGAGCGCACGTCCGGCACGTACGCAAAGTACGGCCACGACCTCAAGCGCGATTTCGGCACGACCGACCTTAAAAAAGTGGGCAAGGTAGTGCGCAGCTGGCTTATCGACTACATGGTGTCAGCCCCATTGGTTAAAATGGTAGTGCAAGGCGTGCACTCGGTAGACATGGTCCGCAAGATTGTCGGCGCCACTATGCCGTACTCGGCAGATATGGGCACTATCCGCGGCGACTTCTCGGCAGACTCGGCAATATCAGCCAACATCGAAAAGCGCGCTATCTACAATCTCATCCACGCGTCAGAGACTCCCGAGGAAGCAGCGCACGAAATCAAACACTGGTTCGGCAAAAAGGGAATCTACAAATACAAACGCTTCGGTATTGACGAATAGGAAAAATACTATAGAATATATTTCGGCTTAGAACTTCTAAAGGAGCTGAAAGTGCGCAACGAAGAACAGAATATGTACGGAGCAATAGCGACGCTCATATGGACGTTCTTACTCCTCAGCTATTTGGTGTTATAAGGAGGTGTCAATGTCGCACGATGAAGTACAAAGAAGTCCACACAGAAGAGTTCTTTTAACAAAGAAAACAGACCCATTTCTTACTATGGGATTTGCTGTCAGCGTAGGTGCCGGCTCCGGCATCTTGTATAAAGTTGCTATTGCCACTTCGCCGGCAAGCCATCTCAGTCTCGCAATTACAGGTGCAGCACTTGTCATCATGGGAGGATTGCTCTTGTTTGCAGGAGGTTGGCGAACGTTTCGGCCATGAATTATAATATGCCGTCGAGGAAACTCGACGGCATTTTTCTTTTTTCACCATCGAGTTGCGCTTTTTGAGCATTTGATATACTTACAGTAGGACGGCGCAGGCAAATGTCCTTAAGTGTTTCATCGGGAGTCTGAAGGCGGACATCTCATAAGCCTAGCTTATAGGTGTCGATAGGACACCCACCTATCACAGGGAGACACTTGCTTGCGACGTCCTAATAAAAATCCCACCTATTGGTGGGATTTTTGCTACAATAGACCTAAGGCGACACCTTCCAAAGCTAAGGAATCGCCTTTAAGACAAATGCAACAATCAAAAATAGTTTTTTACGGAGGAGCGGGCTCGGTAACGGGCTCTAATTTTTTGCTCGACACTGGTACTGAAAAGATTTTAATCGACTGCGGCCTTAACCAGGGCACCGACGAGGCGACCGGCTTAAATACTGCCGCGTTTGCATACAACCCAGCCGACGTAGACTACCTTGTAGTAACGCACGCACACCTCGACCATATCGGCCGCATCCCCAAGCTGGTCAAGGCGGGCTTTAAGGGCACTATCTACTCGACCGAGGGTACGCGCGTACTAACTGAGCCGCTTTTACGCGACGAGCTCATGCTTATGATGCATGAGAATCATAAAAACCCAACGCAACCGCCCTTATATGAAGAAAAGGATATTGATGCGGCTTTTAAATTGTGGAAAGGGCTCAACTATCACGAGCCGCTGAAGCTTGGCAGCGTTATGCTTGAGCTTTTAAACTCCGGGCATATCCTGGGCTCGGCCATCGCAAAATTTAGCAGGGGAGGAAAATCGATCGCCTTTACCGGAGACCTCGGCAGCGGAAACTCGCCGCTTTTGCCGCGTTGCGAAGAGCCGACCGGCGTCGATTATTTGGTGATGGAGAGCGTGTATGGGGACCGCACACGCACCGATGCGGACCGCCGCGAGCGGCTCGAAAATGTGATAGAGGAGGCCGCCAAGCGCGGCGGCGCACTGCTTATCCCTGCATTCTCGACCGAGCGCACGCAGGACCTTTTGTACGAAATCCGCACGCTCATGACCGAAAAAAAGATCCCGAGCATGGAGGTGTATGTAGACTCGCCGCTGGCCGAAAAGATCACGGCTGCCTACACTGCGCATCCCGAGTATTTTGCGCCTGCCTTGCGCGAGCGTGTTGAGAAGGGAGAAAAGATTTTCTCTTTCCCCCAGCTGCACTTTATAGGCAATGTCAACGAGTCGCACGGCTTGACCACAGCACCTAATCCTAAAATTATTTTGGCAGGCAGTGGCATGGCGCAGGGCGGCAGGGTGTTGGCTCACGAGGAGTTTATGCTGCCCGACACCAAGACCACTCTCTTGGTGGTGGGCTACCAGGCTGCAGGCACCATTGGCCGACGCTTGATTGAAGGCGCAAGCGAGATAGAACTCTACGGCAAAAAAGTGCCGGTGCGTGCCAAAATAGAACAGATATACGGCTACTCGGCACATATGGATGCCGAGCAGCTGGTTGAGTTTGTAAATAAAATCCAGACGTCGGTAAAAAAAGTGTTTGTTGTGATGGGAGAGCCTGCTGCATCGTCAACATTGGTGCAACGTTTGCGCGACTATCTGGGGCTCAATGCTATTGCGCCCGAAGCGGGAGAGAGCGCGACAATCGAGCTATAATAAATCTATGGAAATGGAAATACTCCCAGAGAAAAGCACCACCACTATCAATCCCAAAAACGAGCATTTGCAGATAAAGCTGGGCGTCTCCGGCGCAGCCGAAACAGGGCACTGCGGCATTGATGCCTACGACAAAGGCATGGAACTGGGGCGCGAAATTGCGCGCCAAGGCGCAATGCTTATCACCGGCGCTACGACCGGCTTCCCGCTGTGGGCGGCGATGGGCGCCAAAGAGGCGGGCGGATTTGTAGTGGGATTTTCGCCCGCCTCAAGTGAGAAAGAACATGTCGAGCAATATAATCTGCCCATCGAGTATCACGACATTATTGTGTACACCGGCTTTGGGTACCCCGGCCGCGACCTTATCTTTACTCGCTCGGTAGACGGCATGTTTTTTGGCTGCGGGCGCATCGGCACGATACACGAATTCACCATTGCTTTTGAGGACAACAAGCCGATGGGCATTTACGAGGGCAACTGGCCCACCGCCGAGGAGATAAAAGGCATCTTAACCAACGGCCATCGGCAAAACGACAAGATACGCTTTAACGCCGACCCCAAAAACTTGGTGGGGGAAATAATCGATTTGGTAAAAGTAGACAAAATCAATAGAGCATCCTTCCGCTTCCAAAACACCGACAACGCATAACAAAATCCCCGCCTAGTGGCGGGGATTTTGTTATTTAGCTTTCTTAGGAGACCTTGGCGACTATGCGCTCGAGGGTTTTGGGGGAGTGCTCGGCCAACGCAGAGAGCATTTTGCGGTTTATTTTGATCTCTGCTTTGTTAAGCGCGCCGATAAAGCGGCTGTACGAAAGCGGCTTGCCCTCTTTGGTGACGGTACCCAAAGTGTCGAGGCCGGCGTTGATGCGGACGTTCCACAGCTTGCGGTAGTCGTTCTTCTTGTCGCGGCGGTGCGCAAATGCGTACTTGCCGGCATGGAAGATAGCTTCCTTAGCCTGCTTAACCTTGGTGCTGCGGCCAAAGCGGTAACCTTTGGTCATGGCCAAAATGCCGCGGCGCTTCTTTGCTGAATTTACTCCTCCTTTTACGCGTGCCATATATTTGTTGATTAATTCTTCGACTTTGAGGCGGTCTTGATAAAACGCTGAGACACCTTAGGGCTCATAACAAAGGCCTGTGTGCGGTT
>CAIJVL010000034.1 GCA_903824155.1 Candidatus Adlerbacteria bacterium | reverse complement strand
GCTCGACGCTAATACGGTCACCAGTCCGGGCAACACAACCGGCACGGGCGGCCCTCCTCCTGCCACTATCCCCGGGTCCATCTCGGGCATGACGTTCAACGATGTAAACAGCAACGGCAAAAAGGATACCGGGGAAGTAGGCCTCCAGGGGTGGACTATTAACCTCACCAAAGTCGGCTCCTCGGCTATCGTAGCATCGGCTGTAACCAACCTGAACGGCAACTATTCCTTCACGAACCTCACTCCCGGGACGTACCAGGCGCGGGAGGTTCCTCAGGCAGGGTGGATAGAAACTTCGGTTAATCCATCGAATATAAAAATAGTGTCTGGCACCGTTTCAACGAACGACAATTTCGGCAACCACCTTGTCCCACCGCCACTTCCTAAAGGTAACGGTCATGGCGGCAATATTGGTAACAATAATGGAAGTGGTAGCGGTAATAACAATAACTACGGCAATAAAAAAGGCAATACTGGCTGGTAATCGGTAGTGCCGCATAACAAAAACACCCCCGCCAAAGCGGGGGTGTTTTAATTTCCGAAGTTGGAATCTTTTCCAACTCTCAACGATGCGGGCAGCCGGCCCAACAACACGGCCGACGCATGCCGCCTTTAAGCTTCGAGAGCGCCTTCTTGATACGGATACCCCTAGTCTCTGCTTTTTTCCCAGAGATAACCCAGCAGATCCACTCATTGCGTGCGAGCGGCGTAATATCCTCCCACACTGCAAGCGCCGCAGGGGTTGCAATAAGAGCTGCCCGCAAATCCGCAGGCATGGTATGTACCACGCCGCCCTGTATCGCCGCCTTAACCATAGGTGGATTATAGCAACTCTATGCTATTTGAATGCAAAAGCCATAAGCACGATAGTCAAAGCGTTAAGCACCACCAACGCTAACACCATTTGCCATTTTGTTGGAAGGGGATTAATTAAAATATAAACCGTGTAGATTATTGCAACAATTGCCGCACCAAGAAAATTTCCTTTTATCATATTTTTATACTTGGGGGTTAATTGAGTAACTGGACTTTCCAGTAATTGTATCATTTTATTTGCCTGGCGTTGGCTGGCCGCGTGGTACGAAGTTGGAACCTTTTTGGGAAAGGAAAGAGCCGCCTGGTGAGGGGCGGCTCGGTTGTGTTTCTTTCAAATCCAGCAAGGTTGGATAGTGGTTTGGCGCTGCATATCGATTCCTTGTGAATGAATCACTGAGAATGCATTGGTGCATACACCCTCGAGAAGAACTTTGGCGGTCAATTGGCCGCGCGCTTCGTGCTCCATCATATCGGGAAGCCGGAGGTGGTGTATGTCGATAGGGTCACCGACGGCACGGCCTTCTTTTTTGTTCACCCACTCAAATGGCATCGGTTCGTTCTTCCAATATTTGCGCCAAGCATATTCGGCGCGACAGACGAATCGAGCGAGCCTGCTCTTTGAATGAAGTCCGGCTATCTTTTGTATTTCTGCTGAGAACTGTTTGAACGAGTCCATGGTGTACTCCTTCGGTTTAACCTAGAGTACGTTACAACCAAATATTTAAAAAGTCGAACTGCGGACTGTTGGGCTTGTTAGAACCTGGATTAGCGTTTACGGAGACGACTTTTGCGTGCCTGTCTTAGGTTGATGCTCAGGGGAAAAAGGGGTATTACGATTTCTTTTTTGACTTAAGAAATAACCATTGTTTCTGGCCTCTAAAGCGCACGAGTGAGTATTTTCCCTTGAGCTTCATTCCTTTGAGTTCAACGCTAATGACGCCTTTGCGCAGCCCTGCAAGAATGCGCCGATCGCTATCGGCAGAGTCAGTGGCGTCCTCAGCGTAGTATGTCCCTCTGTCCCAAATCTCCACAGTGCCAGCGCCGTACTGGCCCTTTGGGATTGCTCCTTCAAAATTCCTGTACTCATACGGGTGATCCTCAACCATGATAGCCAAGTGTTTGTCAGTGTAGGTTCTGGGCGGCCCTTTGGGCACCGCCCAGCTCTTGAGCACGCCGCCTACTTCGAGCCGGAAATCGTAGTGCAGATGGGATGCATGATGCTTTTGCACCACGAAGTCGTGTACCCGATGGCTTACCGGCTCGCCGCCGCGCGGTTCCGAAGTTTGCTTGATATCGCGCTTTTTGCGGTAGAGGGGAGTATCCATGATTTTTGTATTTACACCCCCGTTGGATACGTTTCCGGCAGCTCGTGGTCAAAAATGGGATGGCTCATATATGGCTTAAGCGCATTGGTTTTATCACAGTATAAAAATGCATCATACCGCGACGCTAAGCGGGTAGACACATAATTGCCGACTTCTGCCGACGGATGATACACGACGCCGACCGCGCGATGTCCGTGAGCCTCAAATAACCCGCTATGCCGCGGCAGGCCGCGCAAGAGCAATAGCTTGTCAGCTCCAAATGTCTCGTGCATTTCTGCCTCCCAGCTGCCAGCCATTGCACGCGGCAGCCGCATGGCTTCAGACGGCGTATCCCAAGCCTTAGCTGCCACAACGGTGCCCTCATAAGAGCCAAAGCCGGCCAAAACCACGCCGGCAGCCATATGGCGCTCCCGGACGAGCTGTCCGACATTTAGCATGCCGGCGTTATGCATGTCGGTAGCCCGGGCATCGCCGATGTGGGTATTGTGCGCCCAAACAATGGCGCGGCTGTGTTTGCCGTGATGGACCATGAGGCGCTCAAGCGTTTCCACCATGTGCTGGTCGCGGGCGTTCCAAGACGCGGCTCCGCCGCGCAGCATAATGCGATAATAGTGTTCGGCATTTTGCGCCACTACCGCATTTTGTTCTGCGTCAAAGTAGCTTTCCGGATCCTTTTTACGCAATGCCGCCCGATTTTCCCGCAGGTGGGCCAATATGCCCAGCACCTCAGGCTCGCAGCTCTCCGGAACAAAGGCACTTGCATGAGCATACTCTTCGAAGTTCTCGCCATAGGGCTCAAAGCAGCGATAGGCCTGGCGCGCCACGCCCACTGCTTTAGGTTCATATTTTTCTAAATAGCGGGTTACCGCCGCAAGCGACTCCCAAAGACTATAGACATCGAGACCATAGAAACCAACTTTGTGTCCCGGTTCCTTTTTTTGATTATGATTCCGCAACCACTTTATAAGCGCGCCGACTTCGTGGTTATTCCACATCCAGGTGGGCCATCTTTTAAACGCCTTCAGTGCTGTATGCGGGGGAGTCGCAGTATCCTCGCTCTTGATATAATTGTTTACTTCATAACACTCCGGCCAGTCTCCCTCCACCGCAATAAAGTCGAAGCCCTTTTCCGTAATGAGCCGTTTCGATATTTCGGCACGCCAATCGTAATACTCGCGGGTACCGTGGCTTGCTTCGCCAAGCAAAACGAACCGGGCATCGCCAATAAGGTCAAGCAAGGGCTCAAGGTCGGCAGGACTTTGCAAAGGGTGCGCGATACGCATAAGTTCTTCCATAACTACCATTCTACTCCTTTCACCTAATTCGGGGTGGTTAAGGGAGCGTTATTCGTACCAGTTTCTCCCCGCTTCAGCTATTTTTCATATGCATTGGAGTACCATAATGAACAGAGTTCACCAAGAGGGTTCGTTGAAATGGGGATGGCTGAATAAACACCCCAGGAAGGTGTTAAGGCACAATGAACGAGCGATAGGAAAGCTCTATCTCCGCAAGGAGTGGTAGTTGGTTTATGCGTGCGTTGATTAACTTCAACACAATATTCCTGACAAGCGGCTCCAACAAAGTGAATGAGCCATGCAACCATAAAGCTTAGTAAGGTGCACTGCAGAGTGTCGAACTAAGGCGTTGTGTTAGAGCAAGATGCTGGTAGGGACTGGCAAGCTCCGACAAGTCGCGTGGGCGCGAGACTGTCGCAAAAATAAAAGCTAATATTCTCTCGCATACTCTGGGCAACCACCCAGCCCCCATTCCAGCGAATCCTCTTTTGGAAATAATCCTTGCATACTATCAGGTTCGCAAAAATACGCAGATATACTTATTTGCCAAAAGGACCGCAATAAAGCATAAAGGATACCGTTCCTCCAGAAGGACGCAGAGGGCAGGAAAGCTCCACCGCAGGGTGGAGCTTTCTGCTGAGAACTGTTTGAACGAGTCCATTGTGTACTCCTTCGGTTTAACCCAGCAGTACGTTACAACCAAATATTTAAAAAGTCGAGCTGCGACTGTTGAACGACATCCGAACTATTGCGATGTCCGGAAACACGGTATTTAGCCGTCTTTCCCTCGCTGCGTAATTCTATCCCTAGTCTCTCAAGCTGCCAGTTCCGCAGTTTGCTCATCCAGAAGATAGATAGCGAAACAGACAATGACAAGAATTATCTCGCGAATTGCGAGATTGTAATAATGCAAAATAAAAAGATCTACGATGACGATTCCTATTGTTACTACGAGAAATGCCAGTGAAATTTTTTTCCATCGCGTAAGCAACAAAATACCGAGCAGTATCTCAAGGACACCTTCCACCATAACAATTGACCCTACCTTTATAGGCAACAAAAAATGAGTCAGCGGACCAACAAGAGTGGACCAATTGGATATGAGGTCAGTTTGTACAATTTTGTCAAAACCAATGACAAACAAAAATATTGCAAACGTATAAGTGAGTAGTTTGTTTGCAATGTTTTTATTAGTGCCCATATTTGCAGGGGGTGTGGTACGAAGTTGGAACTTTTTTGAGTAAATTTTTGGAACTACGGTAGTTACTCACTCGTTTTTCCATCAAAGTGTTCCGTATCTGCTTCGGCATCAGCTTTTGTTTTGTGTACAACGCCGTCACGATGATTGGGCGGTGCGTACACAGTGTAGAGTTTCATCGATTGACTAGGAGAAGTGTTGACGATGTTGTGTTTTGTTCCTGCCGGCACGAGGACAGCAACGCCACTGCTGATTGCGTGTTCAACTCCGTCAAGCACCGCAGTTCCCACGCCTTGCTCGCATCGTATAAATTGGTCAAGCTTATGTATTTCTTCGCCGTTAATAGTTATACATCGAGTAGCCGTTTGAATATCCGTACGAGCGCATCATATTCATATTGCTGTAATTGTTGTTGTAATTAAAATTATATGAATTGCTGTACATAGTGCGCTGCGGAGAGTATGTCGGTGTGTTGTATGACGGAGTATACGACGAATACGAACGCGAATACTGCTGCGGCATAGAATAGGAAGAATTGTAATTATTATTGTTGTACGAATAACTCTGCTGCGGGTAATACATCATTGACGATTGTTGCGTCGGATACTGGTACTGTGACTGCATTTGATACTGTGTTTGATATTGCATCATCGGATAATACTGAGCACTCGCGAGCAGTGGCACAAAAAGGACGACGACCAGCGCAAACGCAGGGGCAAACTTGATTAGTTTCATATATATCCTAATTAATGACTAAAACCTTTTAGTAGGTTCATCATAAGACATGTACCTAAAGATAACGTGTAGGACAACGGGGTCAGTCCTCATTAATTAAAAAGAAAATAGTACAAAACTACGGAAAAGTCATTAGCTGGGTGTGTGGTACGAACTTGGAACCTTTTTAGATAGGATATTACTCAATATCCGTAAGAAAGTTACAACGTAAATTAGGGGCCCCCTTTCTTTGGCGTCACAAGTTCTTCATGCTTTATCTGCAATAATTACGTTTTATTACCATAACAAAATAAACCATGGCACTTAAAGACAGTACCGAAGATGTGAAGCTGGCACTTAAAGACAGTGTCGAAGATGTGAAGCAGCAAGCTAAGGATGTGCTTGCTGACGGCAAGAAAAATGCAAAAAATGCATGGGTGGACGCCAAAGCCACCGCTGAAAAGACGGGAAACGAGATCGAAGCTGAAAAAGAAAAGCTTTAAAATTCGTTGTGGGTCGATTTGCTGCCGGCCTGTGATTTGAACGCGACTTGAGCGCTCGGGTGTGCCTACTGACATTTGAGCTGACTCGTGTTGGCTGGCCGACTTGAGCTCGAACCGTGGTGGGACTTGCCCTGCAAGGCGGTTTAGCTACATTCTACACTACTCAATCGACGCGACTTGAGCGCATTGTTAATTTAAGAAGATACAATTTCTAAATCTTTAGTATCGAGCGAGCCTTTATATAAAATGTGAGGCACTAGGTGAAAAAGTAATGGTCTTACTCCTTCGGCTTTTTTCTGTTTGTAGTACTCAATCGTTTCCTGGGGGACGATGCGGTAAGTTTCTATTCGTGCGGGATCAAACGGCTCATATTCCTTAAATTTCGGTATCAAGTCCTCATCACGACGATAGGTAAAAGCGATGCTGTTTTCTTCCTGTATCAAAGACACGGGCACTTTGAACCAACCAACAGACGGCAACTCTATATCCGCTTTTGCAAGATTTGCTTTCAGTGTTGAAGGCGCGACAGCAGTAAAGTGGAGTACGTCATTCCACAAGCAATGTAATGGCGGAATTTCAGTAGTAAGCAACCGCTCTCTACCCTCATATTTTTTGACGTGCTCATTGTAAACTTCTGGCCGTGTTTCTTTCAATACATTCAAGGGGTAAAGAGTCGTTCCAGCCATATTTTTTGGTACACGATGATATAGGTATTCCATATATAGTATTGTATCGCCGAAGTCTCAAAAAACAGAACGACGCGACTTGAGCGCAAGAACCTAGCTCAACTTGGCTGGGGGATAGGGAAGAATCGGTCAGGCGTTCAAAAAAGTACCGTCGTACTTTTTGCCGCACGACCCTGCCTCACCAAATTTTCTGCTGAAAATTTATGGCTCCGGCTTTCGATTCCCTTCGCAAACGCATGCGTTTGCGATCCCCCAGCTTCATTACTTCGTATTCAGCTGGGGGATAGGGAATCGAACCCCAATTAAAGGCTTCAAAGGCCTCTGTCCTACCGTTAGACGATCCCCCAAAATAGTATCCGAACGACACTAATACATTGGTGAGAATAGCAAAAAAACGCTACTTTTGCGAGGAGGGTATGGTACAACTACCGATATGAAGATTCTCATTATCTCGCCCGGCAAGGGGCACGACTCTACGGTTGCGGAGGGTATTAATGAGTATGCCAAGCGGCTGCCCAAGCAATTGGCTCTTGAGTGGGCTATTCCTAAACCTCAATCTATTGATGACGAGGCTTCGGCGATTTTGAAATTGGTTAAAAAGGAGGATTTTGTCGTGCTGCTCGACGAGCGCGGCAAGGATATTGATACGCCGGAGTTTGCAAAGCTTTTGGAGCGCCACATCGGGCACGGGACCAAGCGGCTGGTGTTTATTATTGGAGGGGCTTTTGGGGTAAGCAAGGCGGTTACCGAGCGCGCCAACCTCACTATTAAGCTCTCGATGCTCGTGTTCCCGCACATGCTGGTGCGGCTCATTTTGACCGAGCAGCTGTACCGCGCCTCGTCGATACTCGAGGGCGGCAAGTACCATCATTCATAGACACTAAGGCACCAAAGGGTGGCGCTCGCCCGTATATAACTGAAGAAGGCTTAAACTGCCTTTTTGACGGTTACTAATATATAACTTTACCTTTCAACATACATGAAAAATACAGTAGTACGTGCGGCAGGTACTATGGGCATCGCAGCGGCACTCCTTATGAGCGGTACGGCTTTTGCCCAAACGCCCGGCCAAGGATGGTCTGGCCGCGCGGGCACAGGCATGCACCGGCCGGCTAATGGCATGATGGGTACGCGGCCGGCCGTAGTTGGCACCGTCTCGGCTATTACCGGCGACAGCCTTACGGTTACGAGCAAAGGCTTTGGTAAAAATGCCAGCACGACGCCCGCCACTGCGTACGTTGTAGACGCGACCAATGCAACCGTGTTTAAAAATAACGCGACTTCGAGTGTGAGCGCTATTGTAGTAGGCGACACCGTAGCGGTGCAGGGCAGCGTAAGCGGCACTGCAGTAACCGCAACCACTATACGCGACGGCCTGTCCATGATGCGCGGCGCTATGGGCTCCACGACTCAAATGCACGCGGGTTGGCCTGGCACTGCAAGCACTACGCCAAACGGCCATAAAAGCCATGTTGGATTTATGACGACCGTTGGCAACTTCTTCCATAGCCTGTTTCACTTCTTTTAATTTCCTCTAGCGCATAACCAGCCGGCACTGAAAAGCGCGCCTTGTATAAGGCGCGTTTTTTATGAACCTAAACGCCAAGCCCGGCACCAGCGTGCCTGCCGGCACGGCGCTCCAACAAAGGCTCACTGCGCTCAACTTATACTCGGGCCCCATTACCGGCTATTTCGGTTCGCTGACGCAAGCCGCGGTCGAAGCTTTCCAGGGTCAGCACGGCATTTCTCAAGTGGGCTACGTCGGCCCCGCCACGCGTGCGGCGCTCAATCAATAAAAAATACTCAAAACAAATTCGCTCAAATGTAAAGAGCGTGGTATTATAAAAACATGAGTTCGCAGCAGGGTAAACCATCCCCTCAACGAGGGGAAGTTATAGTGCGTTTTGAAGGGGTGTCGTTTGAGTTCGGCCCCCGCAAGCCCATTTTAGAAAAGGTGGATTTTTCGGTGCGCCGCGGCACCAAAGTTACCCTCATGGGTCAAAACGGTGCCGGCAAGAGCACCATTTTTAAATTGATGACGGGAGAGATGACTCCCGAGGATGGCCAAATACACATGAGCCATGGGCTTACGGTAGCCACTGCCAGACAGGTGATCCTACGCGAAGATATGACGCTTACGGTGCGCGAGTTTTTTCAAAAGGTATTTGATAAAAAAGTATATGATATCGACCCTAGAATCGACAAAGTGCTTGCGGTCGTAAACCTTACTGCCGATCACGAAAAGAAGATTGGCAGCTTTAGCGGCGGGCAGCAAGCGCGTTTGCTTTTGGCGCAGGCTTTAATACAAGATTCCGACTTGCTCTTGCTCGACGAGCCGACCAACAACCTCGACAAAGCCGGCATCGAGCACCTGACCAAATTTTTGCAGGGCTACAAAAAAACGGTCATTGTTATTTCGCACGAAGCGGAGTTTTTAAACTCTTTTACGCAGGGCGTTTTGTACCTCGACGTAAACACCCACAAAGTCGAGCAATACGTGGGCAACTATTTGGACGTGGTCAAAGATATTACTGTGCGCATTGAGAAAGAAAACCGCAAAAACGCGCTTTTGGCCAAAGAGATCCAGGAAAATAAAGATAAAGCCAACTTTTTTGCCAACAAGGGCGGCCAAATGCGTATGGTTGCCAAGCGCATGAGAGAGAAGGCTGCCGAACTTGAGGAGGCCAAGGTGGAGGTGCGCAAAGAGGACAAAGCGATACGCCCCTTCCGCATCCCATTTCAAGAAAATTTGATAGGCGACATTTTGGTTATCAATTCTTTTAAAGTAATTAAGGATCACAAAGCGGTCGAGCGTAAGATGAAGATCGTTTTGCGCCGCAACCACCACTTACTGCTTGCAGGCCCCAACGGCATTGGCAAATCAACTTTGTTGCAATCTATTGTTAATAAGGAAAAAGGCTCGACCGTTACCGAAGGAGTTACTGTTGGTTACTATCGCCAGGACTTTTCAAACCTCGATTTTGACAAAACCGTGTATGAGGAGCTGGCAGCCGTGCTCGACCGGCCTATTGAAGAGGACATCCGCAAAGTAGCGGCCGGCTTTTTGTTGACCGGCGAGATATTTCATACCAAAATCGGCATGCTCTCCGAAGGCCAAAAGGGTCTGGTAGCATTTGCGCGTCTTGTTTTGCTTAAGCCGGGCCTTCTTATATTGGATGAGCCGACCAACCATATTAACTTTAGGCACCTTCCCATCATTGCCAAAGCGCTGAGTGCTTTTGAGGGGCCTATGATATTGGTAAGCCACGTGCCGGACTTTGTGTCCCAAATCCGCATTGATGAGGTGTTAGAGTTAGATAAATAGCCATGAAAAAAAGCACGTCGTGGGGAGAAGTTGCCGATTGGTACGGCGACTATTTGCAAAAAGAGGGGAGTTACCAGACGCAGGTGATTTTGCCTAACCTGCTTCGCATGCTTGCGTTAAAGAAGTCCGACACGGTGTTGGACTTAGCGTGCGGCGAAGGATTTTTTGCGCGCGAGTTTGCAAAGTCGGGCGCTAAAGTTATCGGCGCAGACATCTCGCACGAGCTGATACAAAAGGCCAAGTCATGGCGCCTGCCTGTCGGTAGGCAGAGCCCTATTTTATATAAAGTCGCTAAAGCCTCTAACCTTACTTTTGCCAAGGATCAGGAATTTACAGCGGTAGCGTGCGTGCTGGCTTTGCAAAACATGGAGGATATTAAAGCGGTGTTTGCCGAAGCACATCGCGTGCTGGCCAAAGGCGGACGGTTTGTAATGGTGCTTAACCATCCGGCATTTCGCGTGCTCAAGCGCTCGGGCTGGGGATATGACGAGGAGCAAAAGGTGCAGTACCGTCGCATCGACGGCTATCTGTCGGCAGCTAAAATTATGGTCGACATGCATCCCGGTAAGACAAGCGGACCCAAAACCATTTCTTACCACCGATCTATTCAGGACTTTACCAAGGCGCTTGGCTCGAATGGGTTTGCGATAACGCGGCTCGAGGAGTGGACCTCGCACAAGCAAAGCGGCAAAGGACCGCGACAAAAAGCCGAAGACACTGCGCGCAAAGAAATACCGCTTTTTATGGCGCTCGAAGTGCGCGCACTTTCCTAACTACTATGGAAGCTTACGACGTACTGGTAGTTGGCGGGGGCTCGGCAGGCCTTATGGCCGCAGGCCGCGCAGCCGAGTTGGGTAAGCGCGTGTTGCTGCTGGAGAAAAATCGCCGCGTCGGCGAAAAGCTGCGCATCTCGGGCGGCGGCCGCTGCAACATCACCAATGCCGAAGAGGACGAGCGCGTGCTTATGCGCGCGTACGGTAAAGCCGAGCAATTTTTATACTCAACCTTTGCGCAGTTTGGCAACAAGCAAACCTTTTCATTTTTTGAATCAAAGGGCCTGCCGCTCGTAGTGCAGGCGCGTAAGCGCGCATTCCCTAAAACTGAAAAGGCGCCCGACGTGGTTAAAACGCTTGAAGCGTATGTAAAAAAGGGAGGAGTTACGGTCAAAACGGGCGCGCAAGCCACCAATGTAGTAAGCGAGGGTTCGACTATTACCGGAGTGGCCTGCGGTAAAGAGATTTATACCGCCAAAGAATATATTTTTGCGACCGGCAGCGTGTCTCACCCCGAAACGGGTTCGACCGGCGACGGCTTTACGTGGCTCCAAAAACTGGGCCACACCGTGGTGCCGCCAACGCCAACTATTGTGCCTATTAAAGTTAAGGACGAATGGGCGCACCTGCTGGCCGGCGTGTCGCTTACCTTTATGAAGATTACTTTTTTTGTCGACGGCCCTGAGGGCGGGCAAGCTAAAAAAGCGTTTTCAAAAACAGGCAAAATTCTATTTACTCATTTTGGGCTTTCGGGCCCGTTGATACTCAACAGCTCGAGCAAAATCTCGGATCTTTTGTACTCAGGCGCAGTCACGGCAACCATCGACGCCTATCCGCATACCGACCTTGGCGCGCTTGAGAAGCATATTTTAGCGATGTTTGATAAGTTTAAAAACAAAGCGCTCAAAAATGTTTTGAAGGAAGTGGTACCCGAAGGTACTGTTAAAGGCATACTCGCTCTTTTAGAAGGGAAGATGGACGTAACTACCAAAGTGCATTCGATAACACGCGAGGAGCGCAAAATGATCACACACTTACTCAAGGCGCTGCCCTTAACTATTGAAGGCCTCATGGGTTTTGACCGCGCAGTCATTGCTGACGGTGGCGTACCTTTAACTGAGGTTGATATGCGCACCATGCGCTCAAAAATGGTGCCTAATCTTTTTATTATCGGCGATTTGTTGCACGTAAACCGCCCTTCGGGCGGCTATTCGCTCCAGTTGTGCTGGTCGACCGGATATGTGGCCGGCTCGCATGCCTAAAGCAGGACTGTCATTAAACCTATACAGAGAGCCATATACTACCGCCTATACGGCAATAGTAGTGTATGGTATAATGGAAGAGTCTAAAAGACTAAGGAAAAGGGGTCGTATTTCTCGAGCAAAAGCAAACAAAATATAAATCACAATCGTATGACAGGAACAATCAAGACTTTGACTGACCGTGGATTTGGATTCATCTCTCGCGAAGGCGAAGCGAAGGATCTTTTCTTCCACTCTAAGGATCTGCAAGGCGTCACCTTCGACGAACTCAAGCAAGGCGAAACCGTCTCGTTTGAAGTTCAGCAAGGCGAAAAAGGCCCAGCAGCAGTCAATGTAATGCGCGCGTAATCTACGCCGCAGCAGAAAAAGCCGCTCAGCAATGGGCGGCTTTTTCTATTCACTTTTATTTCAGTCGGATAGGAAAAATAGCGACGCAGCAAACTTGACGCGCAAAAAGTACTCGCTAAGCTAATCGTTCGCTAACACGGCATATACCACTAACCGATGATCGTACGTACTGCGGTCATCGGTTAGTTTGCCGGCGCAGGTTATGAGGTTAAGACGTTCGGTGTCGGCGCGGTTAAACAGGATGTCGGCCGGCACATCGGCAAGCACATAGGTTTTCATTTCCGAAACGACAAAGTGCAGCTTTTGGCCGCTGTCAGTCTCGATATAGATGTCGCTGCCAACCTTTATATTTTTTAATTTTGAAAAAGCCGCAAACACGTGCGCGTCGATTACGGCGCTGCCCACCGTGCCCGGCATGGTGCCCGCATCGTACCAGCCCACGTCGCGGGTGTTGCCGGCGGGCACGTCCATTTCGCCTTTAGCGTTAACTCCCACTTTGGCGACAGTGTCGTTAAGCGCGATCGAAGGGATAATGAGGCGCGACGGAGCCGTCGGTGCGGTCGCTATCTCAACAGTGGTGGAAGCGGCGTTTGGTACGCCCTCGCCGGTATTGGGAGGCAGTGGAGTTGTCAAAAGAGCCACCGGAGACTCTTGCACGGGAATGACCAGGGGAGAAAGAGAGAGCACACCGAACGCAATTAAGAAATATGATTTTAGCATTAACTCCGTAATTGTACGCTTGCGATTTTGTTTGTCCAAAAATTTCATGAAGTAAATAGAAAAGGGCAAGATGTGGTACACTCATCCCGTATGAAAGTAAGCTCATCCGTGTTCGTTAAAGGCATTCGAGGCACCGATCCTATCGTTACCGACAAGCTATCGCAAGTCGCTTTTGTCGGCCGCTCGAACGTGGGCAAATCAAGCCTGATAAATCGCCTTTGTAATAAAACAAACCTAGTGAAGGTCAGCCATAAGCCGGGCAAAACGGTCGAGATCAATTACTTTTTGATTAACGGCACCTCTTACTTTGTCGACCTGCCGGGCTATGGTTACGCGCGCGTTGATCCGGTCGAGAAAGAAAAGCTCCAGAAGCTGATCATCTGGTACCTGACCGCCTCGGGCGCTAAACCCTCGATAGTGGTGCTGGTACTCGACAGTAAAGTGGGGTTGACCGAGTTTGACCAGCAGATGATCGAAATACTGCGCGAGCAGAATCACCCCTTTGTATTGGCTGCCAATAAAATAGACAAGCTAACGCAAAAGGAGGTGTCGCAAAAATTGGCCGCGATTGCCAAAGAGGCGGGAGGGGTTGAAGTAATACCTACCTCGACGCTAAGTCACGACGGCGTCAAGCTTTTATTGCAGCGGTTAGTTTGATATAAAGATATACATGCAAGGGGAGTATCAGGTGCTTTTGTTTTATAAATACGTTACGGTACCCAATCCGCAAAAAACGGCCAACTGGCTGCGGGGGTTGGCCGTGCGATACCGCTTGCTTGGGCGCGGTATCGTGGCCGAGGAGGGTATCAATGCCACTTTTGAGGGCTTATTGGACGATACAGAAAAATTTGCAAAAGAAGTGTTACAAAACCCTTTGTTTGCAGACATGCACATAAAGCGAAGTGTCGGCGACGGGAAAGGCTTTGGCAAATTATCGGTCAAAGTGCGCGATGAAATTGTTGGCACCAAGTTTAGCCGAGAAGACGCCGATCCGCGCGTACGTACAGCGCCGCGCGTCTCGCCGCAAGAGTTAAAAGAGTGGTATCAAAACAATAAAGACTTTGTGGTGGTGGACATGCGAAACGACTACGAGTTTGCTTCGGGCCACTTTAAAAATGCCATCGAGCCAGGTATTGTCGCTTCACGCGATTTGCCGCAAGCACTGCCTAAACTGGAGCCGCTCAAGGATAAAACCGTACTTACGGTATGTACCGGCGGCGTGAGGTGCGAAAAGATGTCAGCCTATTTGTTAAGCAAGGGCTTTGAGAATGTGTATCAGCTCGACGGAGGCATCCACAGTTATATGGAGCAGTACCCGGGTGAGGATTTTTTAGGAACCCTGTATACGTTCGACAATCGCTTGACCATGGACTTTGGGGGCGAGCGGGAAATAATCGGCGCATGCGATTTTTGCGAAGGTAAAACTGAGCGTTACGTAAATTGCGCCAACAATACCTGCCACCGGCATTTTTTGGTTTGTGTCCAGTGCCTCCCCTTAACCGACACACCCTATTGTAATGACGCGTGTAAAGAGAGTGTAGAATAGGTAGATGACTCTGCGACAATTTACGTTGTGGCACTCAGTGGTAGGCACGAGCCTTTTGCTTATCGCCGAAGGGTTGCTTCTTATGTTCCTGCAGCCGGAGGCCGGCATTTGGGTGATCCTCCTTTCGGCTGCCGGAGGCGCCATTGGCAACATCTATGTCTCAGCCGAGGTGATAGAGGAAGTGCGCAACGCCTGGCATATGCTCTGGCTCCTTTCGGTTATCACGGGCGAGCTCGTGGTATTTTTTGCACTCCAGTACGCGTATCTTCTTTCGATACAGCCCGCGAGCTTTCCCACTTTGGCGCTCAGTCCCGTGCCGTTATTGCTCCACAGTATTATGGTGTTTGTATTTAATCCGCTGTTTATCCCCGCAACCGAATGGGGGCAAGAGCTCCTGATAGTTAACACGCTCGGCGCCCTTGGCCTTGTCCTCTTTATCCTCCAAAACATAAGCCAATTCCGCCGCAAGCAATAATAAGGTATAGTCATTTGGTGAAAACCAATAAACTCTACATCTCGGGAAAGCACGCCGCCTACGAGGCACTTATGTACGCGCCGCATGCGGTAAAGCGCGTGTATATTGCGCGCGGCTTCCAAGACAACAACATTAACAAGCTTATCAAGCGCAATGGGCTCGAGCGTGAGCCCCTTTCGGAAGGGGAGGCGCGCGCCGATATTAAAGGCAACGCTTCGAGCCAGGGCATTGTGGTACAGATATCGCTCATCGACATGCTACAGCCTTTTGATAAGTTTCTCGATTCTCTTAAACCGACTTCCTCAACCGTATTATTGTTTTTGAGCGGCGTACAAGACCCGCACAATGTAGGTGCAATCATACGCTCGGCGGCTGCATTTGGTGTAAGCGGCGTGCTTGTTCCGCAGCAAAACCAATCGCCAATTACCGCAGCGGTTATCAAATCTTCCGCAGGCATGGCCTTTCAGTTGCCATTGGTAAACATCCCGAATATGCAAAATGCTTTGGCTCAGCTTAAGAAAAAAGGATTTAAAGCATATGCGCTAGCGGCCGGCAAACAAAATGTTGCCGATGCCACGTTTGACTCTCCAAGCGTGCTGGTGCTTGGTAATGAGGGGCAGGGCATAGATAAGTCGGTACGTGCGCTGTGTGATGAGACACTCAGCATCCCGATGCACTTGCGTACCGAGTCGCTGAACGTAGCCGCGTCGGCTGCTATTACGCTCCATGCGTGGAGTGTAAAACACCCTGAAGCATTAAAATAAACCTATTACTACTGTTGTATGCATATCAAACTTCC
The DNA here is from genome assembly GCA_903824155.1 of Candidatus Adlerbacteria bacterium. GTDB lineage: Bacteria > Patescibacteriota > Minisyncoccia > Phycocordibacterales > SBAW01 > GWA1-54-10. The sequence goes on along the minus strand of CAIJVL010000034.1, from coordinate 7,624 downwards.
GCACAATCTTAAAACCGAAGGCGCCGCCATTTTGCGCGCCAAGCAAGCGCTTAACGAAATGCGCCCTCAGCTCCCTAAAGATGCCTCGATTGATAAAGAAGAGTGGTCAGGCAATACGCTCACCTTTGCGGCAACTGCCAACAAAATAACCATTACCGGCACGCTCACCGTGACCGCCACCGACTACGAGGTACAAGCCAAGCTGCCGCTGATGCTCCGTATGTTCGAGGGCAGGATAGAAAAGGCTATTAAAGAGCAAACCGCCAAACTCTTAAATAAATAATTAACGCTTCAGGTTCGCTTCATCTGATTTTTCTACAATAGATAAGTGAAGATCGCACAAATCGCACCTATAGTCGAAAGGGTCCCGCCTAAAACATACGGCGGGACCGAACGCGTTGTACACGCCCTTACGGAAGAGCTTGTAAAGCGCGGGCACGAGGTTACGCTGTTTGCCAGTGGCGACTCTATCAGCTCGGCCAAGATCGAGTCGGTGTACCCCCGCAGCTTGCGCGAAGCAAAGCTGCCGGACCTCTATGGCGCCAACCCGTGGACACTGCTTAACATCGGCATGGCTTATGAGTTGCAGGATGAGTTCGATATAATCCACGACCACATGATGCCGCTCTCGCTGCCTTCGGCAAATATTGCGTCGGTGCCGGTCATCGGCACCATGCACGGTGCATTTACGGCATCAAACAGGCGGCTGTTCCAATCGCTCCGCTCGCCCAATATCGTAAGCATTTCGAATGCGCAGATTTTCTCCGCGCCCAATATAAACCATGCCGCTACTATATATAACGGCCTGCCCATGGAGCATTACCCCTTTAGCGCCGAGCACGAAGGGTACCTGTTATATGTCGGCAGATTGTCGCTTGAAAAAGGCGTGCACTTCGCGATTGAGGCGGCCGAGCAGCTGGACTTGCCGCTTATACTGGCCGCAAAGCTCGATCCGATAGATCAGCCGTACTTTAAAGCCTATATTGAACCGCGCCTAAGCGAGCGCGTGCGATGGATAGGCGAGGTAAACGAAGAGGAGCGCAACAAACTGATGAGCAAAGCCAAATGCTTTTTGCATCCGGTCACCTGGCGCGAGCCGTTTGGGCTGACGCTCATCGAGGCTGCCGCGTGCGGCTCGCCGGTAGTTGCATTTAACAAGGGGTCCATCCCCGAGATCATTAAGACCGGCGTCACTGGCTACGTCGTTGAGGATATAGATTCGATGATCGACGCCGTCGAGGGCATAGGTGCTATTGACCGTGCCGCCTGCCGCGAGCATGCGCTGACCAATTTTAGCGCCAAGCGCATGGCAGACAATTATGAAGAGCTCTATAAAAAATTGGCATTACCGTAACCTTTTGCGATATACTGCGTCTATATAAGTACCTAGCAAGGACGCTTTATGTCGGAAGAGCAAAAAACACAGTATTGGCAGTTAGGCTTTAACTCAATAAAGGATCTTGAGGCTCCTTTGGGTATTTTGGCGTCGGGCCGCAGCGAGGCATACGGATGTATCTTCGGGCGCGACTCGCTCATTACCAGCCTCGAGCTTTTAGAGGCCTACAAGCGCACCGGCAACGAGTACTTTTTAGAACTGGTTAAAAAGATCTTAATTAACTTGGCGCTTCTCCAGGGCACAGAGGTGCAGATAGAAAGCGGGGAAGAGCCGGGCAAAATAATACATGAGTTCCGGCCCGATAAACACGAGCATTTAACCGCAGCAGCAGAAAATCCATGGTATGTCTACCCCGACCACACCATGCGCAACTACGATTCGGTCGACTCAACGCCACTTTTTTTACTTGCGGCTCATCACTATTTGCTGGCTAGTCACGACGAAGAAGGCATTGCGCAACTACTTCCCTCCATTGCCGCTGCACTTAACTGGCTCGTTGCATATGGCGACACTAACGGCGACGGTTTTATCGACTATCGCTTCCACCCGGAGCGCCGGTTTGGAGGGCTTAAGAGCCAAAGCTGGATGGACAGCACGGAATCTCTCTTTTACGAGGAGTCACAGGAGTTTCCACTGTACCCGATAGCGCCGGTCGAGGTGCAGGCTTATGCGTATGCGGCGCTGCGCGCATGGAGCGACTTTTTTGAAAAGCGGGACCCGCAGCAGGCAAAAGAGCTGCAGGCAAAAGCCGCAGCTTTAAAAGCACTATTTAATCAAAAGTACGTGCTGCGGCATGGCAAGCGTATTACGCTCGCGTTTGCAATCGACGGCAATGGTAAAAGGCTGACAGCTGCACGCTCAAGCATGGGACACGTACTGTTTGCGGCGTACGTAGGAGCCTCGGGCCCCGAATGCATATTGGACTCGGAGTTTATCGAGCCGCTGCGGCTGCGCTTACTTTCGCGCGACCTGTTTGTCCCCTCGGCCGGCGTACGTACGCTCTCCTGCCGTTCGCTGCATTTTGACCCCCTTAGTTACCACAACGGGTCTATCTGGCCGCACGACACTGCTATGCTCTCACAAGGGCTGCGCACCTTTGGCTATGAAGACGACGCCAAAAGGGTAGAGAGGGCACTGCTTAAGGCATATGTGCACTTTAAAACGCCTATAGAGCTCTTTGGCTACAAAAAAGGATACCGCACCTACTCGCATCCCAACGGCAACGGCGCCTGCCAAGTGCAGGCATGGAGCGCCGCTTCGCTGCTTGCCATCATAAGTCAAGTTGCTTCATAGTTCTTCATCTTTAATACAGGTGAGTTGTTCATACTACTAGGATGCTATACACAATTGCAGTCATATTATTAATCCTTTGGCTCTTGGGCGTCGTTACGTCGTACACTTTAGGAGGCTTTATCCATATTCTCTTGGTGATAGCTATCATCATGATATTGATACGGCTCGTCCGCGGAGAAAATCCTCTCTAATCTAAAAAATGCAAAAGCGCCCCGGTAACTCCGGGGCGCTTTTGCAAGTTAGTATAAGCATATGATAAAAGGCGCTTGGCGGGAGCCCCTCTTGTGGTGGGCATACAGCGCAGTGGCCGTAACCTTGGTGCTTGGGATTTGCTATGCAACGGTACAGCAGGTCTATAGGACCGATTTAAACGACCCGCAGATACAAATGGCCGAGGATGGTGCGCTTATTTTGGCGCACGGCGGCGTGCCGGCCGACGTAGTGCCGCATGGAGTGCCTTTTGATGCCGAGACAAGCCTCTCGCCATGGATAGCGGTCTTTGACCAAAACGGCATGCCGCTGGAATCAACGGCTTCCATAGGTACTACTGTACTCCAATTACCTAAAGGCCTTTTCGATACCTCAACTTGGCTTGCGGGCAAGATGTACGTGCAAAACGGCATGCGCGAGACGCGCGTCACCTGGCAGCCTAACGCCGATACTCGACAGGCGGTTGTCTTGGTGCAAACTACCGACGGGCGCTTTGTTGCGGCGGGCCGCAATATGCGCGACGTAGAGCAACGCATCGAGCACGAAGGCGAGACGGTCTTTGCGGGGTGGCTGGCAACACTGGCTATGCTATTGGTAGTGAGCCTTATAGGTTGGCGGCTGTTGAAACGATAGATTATTTAAAAAATTCTTTGCGAATCTTTTGGACCAGCTCGTGGAAGGGGAGGCCGTTTTCACGGCGCGGGTACGTAAGAGGGACTTTAAACGTATCGGCAATAACACCGTCTTTCATCAGCACTATCCGGTCGGCCAGCGACACCGACTCTTCTATCAGGTGCGACACCATTAAAATGGTCAATTTTTGCTCGCGCCAGATTTTTAACAGATCTTCGTGCAGCTCGTGCGTTGTCTTCGGGTCTAATGCGGAAAATGGCTCATCCAAAAGCAGCACCCTTGGCTTGATTGCCAGTGCGCGCGCAATGCCCACGCGCTGGCGCTGGCCGCCAGAGAGCTCGTGCGGATATTTTTGTGCCAGTTCTGTCAGCCCGACCATTGCCAGAAACGGTTTTACTTCGCGCGCGGCCTCTTTTTTGTTTTTGCCTTTGGCAGTTAGGCCGAATGCCGCGTTTTGCTCTACCGTAAGCCATGGCAGCAATGCGCCGCTCTGAAAGACCATACTCATTTCATCCGGCACCTCAATAGTGCCTGACGTTGCCTCTTCGAGGTTTGCAATGATCTGCAGCAGCGTGGATTTGCCGCAACCTGATGGCCCAATAAGGCAGACCAATTCCTCATCTTGTACAGCAAGGTTAATATCCTTAAGCGTTTCTTTTGGTACGCCTGGATATTGCTTATGTATGTTTTTGAGTTCAATCATTCGAATTTGAAGCGCTCGGCATACTTGAGCAATTTTTGCCACACGAGCAGATTGATAAGTGCAATAGCTCCGATAAGAACGGTTATGGCTATTTCGAATGTTTGCTCGTCGGAGTTGGCCGCCGCGTGCACCAAGATGCTGCCGATGCCTACAATATCGGACGCCGCCGTGGCTCCGGGCAGATACGTGTGCAGCACTTCTGCAACGGTAATGATGTTCCATCCTTGTGCCCATGCCAGGAGCGAGCCGGTGACCAGGTAGGGAAATACGCTGGGTATCAAAATGCGGTCGGCGTATGCAAACCCTTTGACCCCAAATATCTTGCCGACCGATTTAACGTCTTGCGGTATGGAGTGCATGCCTCCTACGAGCGAAAAAACGATGTTCCAGAGCATGCTGAGAAATAAAATAAATATTGCCGCGCCGCTATACAGTCCGTAGTGCGCAAAAAAGACAATGATGACCGGAAAGAATGCCAGCACCGGCACCGATTGCATGACATCAAAAAACGGCAGCAGAATATGCTCGGCTCCCTTTCCTTGCGTGATCAACATAGCAAGCGGCAGAGCACAGGCAAGTGCTAATGCATACGCAATAAAGAGCCGCACGAAGGTTGCAGTCAAGGCGTACAGTAGTATCCCGATCGTGATATGCGAGGGAGCGACCGACTCGGCATATTGATGCATAAAAAATACGGCGACCAGTACTACTACCAGCGGGACAAGCACGAGCGTATACAGGCCTTCAGCCCGCGAGCGGGAGAAGCTCACCATGTGGCGGTGGTGCGTGCCTATGTGTTTAGTGGCCATGTGCTTATTTTAGCATTGTATAATTAACGCATGGCTCTGGCGGACGATTTAAAGCAGATTATTGCCGGCGAGGTAGACGCGAGCGATGCGGCCCGCGAGGCTGTAGCGCGCGACGCGAGTCTCTTTTACGTAAAACCCGAAGTGGTAGTGCATCCCAAAGACGCGCACGACGTGTGCAAAGTGGTGCAGTATGTAAATGCTCACAAAACAACCGACGCGCTGCTTTCGATTACCGCGCGCTCGGCCGGTACCGACATGTCGGGCGGCCCTTTAAACACGTCTATTATTTTAGACATGACCGCGCACTTCAACCATATAGGCGTCGTTGACGAAGAGGGCACAAAGGTTGACCCGGGCGTCTATTTTAGAGACTTTGATAAAGAAACTAAAAAGGAAAATTTAGAGCTGCCCAGCTATACTGCCAGCCGCGAACTTAACACGCTCGGCGGGATGGTTGCCAATAACTCGGGAGGTGAAAAAAATCTTAAATACGGCAAAACGGCGCGCTATGTGCAATCGCTCGACGTAGTGTTAAGCGACGGCGAAGTGCATACCTTTAAAAAGCTCGAGGATGGCGCTCTGCAGGCCAAGTTGGTAGAGCAAAACTTTGAGGGCGAGATCTACCGCCGCGTACGGCAACTCATCAGCGCGCCGGATCATAAAAAGGTGATAGAAGAACATAAGCCAAAGGTAGAAAAAAACTCCAGCGGGTATGCATTGTGGGATATTGGCGACGGGGAAAATTCTCTTAACTTGGCACGGCTCATGGTCGGCGCACAAGGGACGCTCGGTATTATTACCTCTGCTACGGTAAATTTGGTCCACCCCAAGCCCTATGCCAGCATGGTGGTTCTGTTTTTAGATTCGCTCGCCGAGCTTGGCGAGGTAGTACCCGAAGTGTTAAAGCACTTGCCCGACAGCTTTGAAAGTTACGATGACCATACCTTTAGCATTGCGATGAAGTACCTGCCCGAGCTGGCAACGCAAATGAAAGCGGGCATGATCAGCCTCGGCATTTCCTTTTTGCCCGAGATGTGGATGGCGCTTACTGGCGGCGTGCCCAAATTAATTTTATTGGTTGAGTTTAGAGGCGACACGCAATTGGAAGCATTGCTTAAAGCGCAAAAATTAGCAGCGGAGGCCAAGCAAAACCGCCAGCATATCGGCGTGCGCGTGGTTAAAGACGAGGTTGGCGCACGCAAGTACTGGGCCGTGCGGAGAGAAAGCTTTAACCTGCTGCGCAAAAAGATACGCGGCCAGCGGACCGCACCGTTTATCGACGACTTTGTCGTACCGCCTTTAAAGCTGCCCGACTTTTTACCAAAATTAAACGAGATTTTAGCCCAATACAAGCTTACGTATACCGTGGCAGGCCATGTGGGCGACGGCAACTTTCATATCATCCCGCTGGTCGACCCCAAAGACCCTACGCTGGTTAAAACGATCGAAGAGTTAAGCCGTAAAGTGTACGACCTGGTTATAAGCTTTAACGGCTCGATAACGGGCGAGCATAACGATGGCTGGGTGCGCACGCCCTACGTCGAGCAGATGTTTGGACCCGAAATGTACGCACTGTTTTTGGAGGTCAAAAAAATCTTTGACCCTCACAATATCTTTAACCCCGGCAAAAAAGTGGGCACCAACTTCAGCGCCTCGATAAGCAAACTGGATTTGCCAAAATAGATTTCCCCATTTAATCCTCCTCTTTTCCACAGTTTTTCTTCATAGACAAAACACACTACTGGCGGTATTGTGACGGCCTGTCCATTAACTTTTAATTAAATGAAAAAATATGCCTTTGGTCTTGCCGTTTCGGCATTGTTTTTGGTTTTACCAGCGCTCACTTCTGCGGCAACTTTATACAGCCAATCAATATCTTTGACTCCCGGCTGGAATGTTGTTTCGACACCGCGCCTTTTAGATTCGCACTCCTTTTCTGTCGCCGAAACTTCCGATAATTTTGATATCTATGTGCTTGATGCTTCACAATCGTCGGGGTGGGCGACTATGGCCGCCGAAGGCCAAAGTGAGTTTACGCCGCTTTCAGGCTATTTCATCAACAATAAAACTGGAGCAAATCAAACTCTCACTTTTAACTACACAGCAAGTACAACACCTAATCAACAACTTTTTAGCCGCACATTTAGTACTCCAGGTTGGTACTCGGTTGGTGTAGCAAATCCAACCTATGCGTTACCAGTGGGGAGCGCTTCATCAGTGGATACCGATAATCCGAGCAAGATACTTAATTCGCTTTCAGGCTTTGTAGATAATGTGGTAGATTTTACCGCTTCACTTTTTTCTTTAAATCCTGATTCAGTGGGAGTAGGTAATCAGTGGCAGGCGGTTGTGCCAGCGGACGCTGGTCTCCTCAATGACTTTCGCGAAATGAAGGCTTATGCAGTGCATGTAGTGGCAACTAGTACGTATATAGGCTTCCAAAATAGCAATGTGCCAGCTGCACCGGCGTCACCAAGTATTTCTATCCAAAATAATCCGTCTGTCGCTCCGCAAAATATTGGTGTAAATGTTTCAAACCAACCACTTGGTGGCTTTACAGTTGGAGTAGTAGGGAATCCG
>CAIJVL010000033.1 GCA_903824155.1 Candidatus Adlerbacteria bacterium | reverse complement strand
GGCTCTGTGAGGATAGATGTGGGAACTGCGTGTGGTAGGACTCCATCAAGTCCTTAACACGCTTATTGAAGAGCTCTGCATCTTGTGCAAACGGCTCCATTTCCGTATCGATAGGGTGTGGCTTACGAGATTTATTAACCTTTTTGACCATTCTGCTCTCCAAGGTGCAATATGTCTGTATCGACAATCTGATTGGCCGTGGCTTGTGAGACGCCTGCTGCAATAAAGAAGTGCAACAGTGTCTGACGATGATCTTTTCTCATCGTTTCTGCCAACATTGCTGGCGAACCAAATTCGTTTGACGGAATGGTTATGCCGGTCGGCGACGGCGGATAGTCGTGGTTGTAGCGTCCTGCATATTCGTATGCTTCTGCAACAAGCTGCCTTGCGGCCTCCTGGATTATCTCTTCGCCTGCGCGAGAAGTGGTGCGGTGCTTTTCTGCGACCTCCTCAACTGCTGTAGCGATAAGTTTTGGGCTGAAAGTGAAAGGCATCGCTATCTCCCTATAGAATGAATGTCCAAAAACACTATGCTCCCAAAATTGAACTTTGTCAATAAACTTCAAGGTTCGACCTTGAAGTTTACGGCAAGAACTTTTTGAACCAACGCCAGGCTTGGCTAAACATGTCGCCAATGCCAAGCCCTTCGCTGCTGCCTTCAAAGTCGCCGCCGGCGGTAAGGCCCCAAATCGTAAGGCCATACGCAACTGCCCATGAACCATCTTTAAGCTGCATTTTAGAAGCAACGCCGCTCTCCATGGTCGCGGTGCGCGAAGGGAGTTTAAGCACCGCTTTGGCCAAGTCGGACATGGTGGCAACGCCCGAGCCTCCGCCGGTTAAAATAATCCCGCCGGGCAAAAGTTCGCTCTTGCCGATTTTTTTAAGATGCGCTTCGACCAGTTTAAACATGTCGGTTACGCGCCGGCCGATAACGTCGTCTATCTTGCGGCGCGGGTAGGGGGCGCCAAGCACGGCTCCTTGTTTTAATTGATCGGCTTCTTCGGGGCTAATGCGCAACCCGAGCGCCAAGTCGTTGGTGATATCGCTGGAGCCCACCGGAAATACTTTTATTGAAACGGGTACGGTATCTTCAAACACAATTATAGAAAGAGTTTCGGAGCCGATGTTGGCCAAGACAGACCCTACGCGCTTTTGCATTTTGCTTAATGCGACAAAGCTTGCGGCAAGGGGTGAAGCAACGACATCCTCTACCTCGACGCCCGCTTGCTCGACTGCATCTACTAAATCGTTAACGTGCCTCTCAAGGCAGGTAATAAAAAGAGTCTCGACCGCAACACGCTGGCCTTTCATGCCAATGGGGCTGCCGCCAAGGACCCGAACGCCGTCGACACTGTAGCGCAGCGGTATCGTGTGGATTATTTTGCGGTTCAATATAGCACTCGGCGGCAAGGCCTTTTCGCTGGCGGCTATGGCGCGCGGAAGGTCGCGTGCGGTAATCTCGGAGTCGCCGCGCTCGACGACCGTTTCGCCGCGGCTAAAGGCCTCCTCGAGTCCAACGCCACCAATGCCGAGGTAGGCGCGCTTTACCTTAATGCGCGCAGCTTTGGATGCCTGGTTAAGAGCTGCCGCGACCGAGCGCGACACGTCGCCGATAGAAACGATGTAGCCGTTTTTAAGTCCGCGGCTCTCGGCGTAGCCGGTGCCCAAAATCCGCGGAGGCTGCATCGGGTTATCCGTGCTTTCCGCGATGACCACTTTAACGTGATAAGTTCCGATATCAATGCCGACGATTGGTTTGCTCATGGATGCTGAACCCGAACCGTTTTAGCAGTCGGTGTTCAATGCGTTCCATTGTAGCACTATGTTTGTAGCCCTTTAAATGGAGTAATCCGTGGATAAACAAATAAGGCACGGTGTAGGTGCCTGCCGCGGCGGGGCAGATGATGATCTCGCCCGAGGTTGGAGACAAGGGGAATGAGAGCACATTTGATGCTTTATTTTTCTTTTTTGCTTTCAGAGTGACTTTGCGCGACTCGGTGGGGCCGACGAATGCCAGTGACAGTTCGTACTTTTTGCCCAGCACGGTCTCTTTTATTTTTTGAAACAGAACATCCCGCTCCAAAGTAGAGCGGGATGTTTTATTAACTATTGAAAAGGTTGCGCTGGCAGCCATTTGGTATTAGCGGCGGCGCGGTCCGCGGGTTGTACGGGGCTCCATCTTGCCGAGCTTGATAAGCTCCTGCACCTCGGCGCGGCGCTTGATAACCTTAAGGGTTTGCTTGCGGCGCACGTTGCCCGACTTGATGCGAATGTGGTAGCGGTTTGAGCGCATGCGCTGGATAATGCCGGCGCCCTGCACGCGCTTTTGGAAGCGGCGTATAAGGTTTACGTCGTTTTCCTGCTCGTTTTTAGTTACTTCTGCCTGTGTTGACATGTGTGCACGATAATAACACAGGCGCGGCTCAGCCGCAAGATACACCAGCTATTTGTTCAAGGTCTTGAGGAAGCGGGGGAGGTGGGCTAGGGAGACTATTTGCTGCGATGAGTTTTGGGTACTGCGTACTATTATAGTACCGTCCAGGGCCTCACGCTGGCCCATAATGAGCATAAACGGCACGCCAAGCTCCTTGGCGGCCATCAGCTGGGGAGAGAGGTGTGTAGCGTCAAACGATTGCGACACAGGGATGCGCGCCTCGCGCAGCATGTCTACCACCGTTAAGCCTTGCAGCTTGGCACGCGTGCCCAGTTGCACAAAGTAAATCTTGGGGATGTTTGATTTGCCGGCTCCTTTAAAGCTTGCGGCAGCCGCGCCCTGTTTGCGGAAGTAAATGCTTGCCGCAACGCCGACGCCTTCTTTGTGGCCGCTGATGCGGCGCAGATAATCGTCAAAGCGGCCGCCCGTGGCCATCAGTACGGTCGCGTCCTCTTGTTCCAGATCTATTGCAAAGGCAAAGTGCGGGTCGCGCGCATCGCCCAACAGCAAGTCGTCTATTTCGTACGGCAAGCCCAAGTTCTCTAAATGCTCCAAGACGGTGCGGAAGTGGCCGCGGCTTTTCTCGGACAGAAAGTTCATCGAGCGCGGGCCGCTCGAAAGTACGGCGCGGCACTCGAGGTTATCGCAGCTGTAGGGAGTCAGCGGGTTTAATGCACCGCTTTCCTTGCAGCACTCTTGGAAGTGGCCGAGCTGTTTTTTAATGTAGGTTGAAAGCTCGCGCATAAAACGCTGCTGGCTGTCTTTGTCGCCGGTTGCGTTAACGCGCACGCGCTGGATAATCGAGCCCCACTCGGTGAGTATTGCCGAAAGTGTTTTTAATAGCACTACCTCGCCGACGCTGTCGTTTGAGCCGATAACCTGTAGGCCAAACTCTCCGCTTTCGCGCGGCGCCATTGCTTTAGGTAAAAAGGTGGGCGTTGGCGAGGCGTAGTAGGAAAGGGAGGGCTCGCCGGGGCGCAGCGCAAGGTACATCGCGTTTACGTGCGCTACGGTATCAAACGAGTTGGCGCCTCTGCGCTTCTCTAAGCGGTTAGCGGCTGCCTTTTCTATCTCGCGTGCGGGGCGAAAGCCGTAAAAATTGGCGACATCACTGGCGTGCTTGAGAAATGAAGCGGGCGAAGTGCGGCTCATATTTTTTATGCTCACTTAATTATTCGCTTAATTATTACTGTGGGTCTGCATTGGTGCTGCCGGGTAATACTCCGATTTCGTTGACGGGAAGCAGGCGCACGAACGCGCGGCCAACAATGTTTTTTGCAGGTAAAAGGCCCCAATAGCGGCTGTCAGAACTTTCGGGCCGGTTATCGCCCATCACAAAGTATTGGCCTGCCGGTATGGTCACGCTCATGTCGGCGCCGTTGCCGATATTTTTAACGTACGGTTCGGTTAAGTTGAGCGTCGTGCCGTCGGTCTTGGTTATTGAGACTGCGCCGCCGCGGATGTTGACCGTTTCGCCCGGCAAACCGATGATGCGCTTGATAAAATATTGCGATGGGTCGAGCGGATATTTAAAGATTATAACGTCGCCACGCAGCGGAGACTCAAAATGGTAGCTCAATTCGTCCACTATCAAGTATTGGCCGGTCTGGAAGGTCGGCTCCATCGATGCGCCGGATACGATAAAGGGTTTTGCGACAAAAAGCCGTATCGGAGCAACGATGACGACGGCAATGATGGCAAACTTCAGGAGCTCGGTGAAGAAATTATCACGCTTTTCTCCTGGCATGCACACATTGTATGCTTCTTTTGTAACAATGCAAGTAATTTTTCCATTGTGGTATGATTCTCTTCATGCAATGGACAGTAGCGGGGCTTGGCAATCCTGGAGATGAATATGTGGGCACGCGCCACAACGTCGGACGTGAATTGCTGCAAGCAATAAGTAAAAAAGCTGATGCAAAAAATAAGCTTTTTGGAAAAAAAGTAATGCTTATCTACCCCGACGTCTACATGAACAACTCAGGCGGCCCTATAAAAAAAGCAGTGACCAGTAAAAAAGCTGCCGAGCATTTGGTAGTGGTGCACGACGAGCTTGATCTGCCGCTCGGCAAGATAAAAATATCGTTTGGCTCGAGTGCCGGCGGACATAACGGCGTTAAGTCAGTGCAAAAAGCGCTTAAAACGCTGGACTTTGTGCGCATCCGCATCGGCATTAGCAATGCAACGCCCTCCGGCAAACTCAAGCGTCCGGCACCCGAGAAAATCGTCGACTTTGTACTGGGTAAATTTAAACCGCCCGAAAAAGAAAAATTAAAAAAAGTGCAAAAGCTGGTGAGCGAAGCGCTCGAAATCTTGCTTATCGACGGCCTGCCGGCGGCAATGACCTACGCCAATACGAAGTAGCCACTGCCTTGTTTTTGTAGTATAACCTTCGCAGATGCAACGATAGGAAAGGGAATGCTATGGCCGTACCAGTAAAGACGGGGCTGCCGCCGCTGCCCATGATGAAGTATCCTGATGCGACCGGCGAAATGGAAGTAGTACTAAAGCGCGATTTGCCAAAACTGGGCGAGTTTCGCTGGACTGCAAGGATGAAGGGTCTCTTTAAGGCCGCACTAGATAACAGTCTTTTGAGCAAAGCGGAGTTTGAAAATAATTACCATCAAACGGTAGATTTTTTAAGCGATGCAGTGGCTCCAAAAGAAATACCAACACCGCCGACTTCCAAAGAGGAACCAAAGGTCGAGCCGGTCTTTGTGCTGCCTTGGGCGGGAGTGTTGGAGGTCGGCGTGCTTAAGATGGATCTCGATACGCTCTGCTTTACTATCAACGGCGTGTCGCAGGATTTTGAATCACCGCGGCAACGATTCATGCTTACGTTGTTTATGGCAAAGCGCGGTGAGTGCGTATCTCGTAAGGAGATACTCACGCTTCTTATCCAAAAGAAGGTGGTGCCGCAAGGAGTACATCCAAACTCCGTCGAAACGTACGTCTTCAACCTAAAAAGATTACTCGGCGCTTGCCGCAACTACATACAGAGTGTACCGGGCGGATACATCTTCGGTGTGCCAGCCACTGCGCAGTAAAAAACGAATGCCCCGCGCGTCTAACCAACGCTGCGGGCATTTTTCTTGACGTACACAGTAATCGGCGTTACCTTCGCGTTAGATAGAGTTCCAACAGGGGAGAAGAGGCAATGGAAGATTCGGCAGTGCTGGTCGAGTATACCGTCGGTGATTTGAAGCTTGAAGTCGCCGCACAAAAGGCGTATGTGAACGAGCGGCCGCTCGCGCTGTCATCAAAAGGTTTTTTGATTCTGCATTCGCTAGCGCTCCGCATCCATCAGGATAGGCCTCGGCGAATAGCAAAAGAGGAGTTGCTGTTCAATTTGTATGGCCCGCAAGAACATTGGCCAAAGTCTAATAGTTTTGATGTGCTCCTCAACCGCCTGCGTGGTGCGCTGATGGATGCTCAATCAGAATGGGAGATTATCCCTGTCCGCAAAAGTGGCTATGAACTCAGTAAAAGGCAATAGCGAGCTGTAAAACAAAGCCGCCGCGAGTCATACTCGCGGCGGCTTCTCTTATATATTTAGTGCAATTACTTCGCGCTGTAGCTGAGTGCCATGCGCATCTCCTTTGGGTCAAAGATAGAGATGGTGAACGGGTAACGCTTGCCAAGCTCGAGCGCTTTGCGAAGTGCCTCCTCGCTGCCAAACTCGCTCACGTGCACCAAGCCCGCGATGCCTTCCTCGATAGAGGCAAGCGCGCCGTGCTTGTTGAACTTAATCACCACGCCCTCTACCTTATCGCCCTTGTTGTATTTGCCTGCGGCAAGCTGCCAAGGATTTTCCTTAAGCTGCTTGACCGAAAGGGAGATCTTGCCGTCCTTAATATCGATTATTTTTACCTTTACCTTGTCGCCCACCTTAAAGAAGTGGCGAGGGTCGTCAACGAGGCCCCAGTCGATTTCAGAAATGTGAACCAAGCCTTCAAGGCCCTCTTCGAGCTTGATAAACACGCCAAAGTCCACCATGCCGGTCACTTCGCCGTCGACAATGTCGCCAACCTGGTAGGTTGCAATCAATTCCTTCTTTTCCTTATCATCACCGCCCTTCTCGCTAAAGATAAGTTTACCTTCTTTCGGCGTTGCCGAGATGATCATGACCGGAAGCTTGGTACCGACGAGTTTGCGCAGCTCGTCAAGGATCTTGTCCTTGTCGCCGTCGGTAACGCGTGGGTAGTGCTCGGCCTTAAGTTGTGATGCAGGGAGGAAGCCCGACAGGCCCTGCCAGTCGAGTATAAGGCCGCCCTTGTT
>CAIJVL010000032.1 GCA_903824155.1 Candidatus Adlerbacteria bacterium | reverse complement strand
GGAGGCCAAAAAGTACGGCCTCGTAGACGAGGTCCTGACCCAAAAAGGCGTCACCACTACCCTTAAAAAGTAATAAGCCAAACCCCGCAAGACACCTTGCGGGGTTTGAGTTTTATGGTGAACCCTGCTATTGTAAAAGCGTGTATTTTGATGCACGGCTCTGTGTTTGATTCACTTGTATTTCTTATGATTTCAACTTATGTCATTAAAACTATTGTTCTCCCTGCTGGGCCTCAGCACATTGCTGGGCGCAGTTATAGGGTATGTGTTCCGTTTGCTGTCCGTAGGTGCGCGTCGTAACTCGATAGAGGTAGAGGTTAAGCGCATGCTCATTGATGCGCGCGAAAATGCCGAAAAGATCACTGCCGAAGCTGAAGGCGCCGCGCGCGAAAAGATATCTGTTGCCGAGGCGGCCGCACTAGAAAAAGAAGAAAAGATTACCCGCGCCGAAGACCGCGTTTTTAAACGTGAAGAGGCTTTGGATAAAAAACAGGCCGAGCTTGATAAAGAGATCGAGGCCGTTAAAAATAAAATTGAAGAGGTAAAGACGATAAAAGAGCGTGCCGAAGGCTTGCTTGCCGAGCGCACTAACGAGCTTGCTAAAGTCTCGGGCCTTTCGCGCGAGCAGGCTAAAGAGCAGCTGTTTGAGGAACTTGAGCGCGAGAGCGAATTTGATCTCATGAACCGCGTGCAGAAGTTAGAGCGCGACGGTATGGAAAAGCTCGAGCGCCGTGCTAAAGAAATTTTGACTACCGCCATACACCGCCTAGGAAACTCGGTAGCTTCGGACACCATGGCAACTGCGGTGACCATCCCTAACGATGAGATTAAAGGCAAAATCATCGGCAAAGAGGGCCGCAATATCAAAGCGTTTGAGCGCGCGACCGGCTGCGAAGTCATCATCGACGATACGCCGGGTTCTATCGTGCTTTCATCCTACGATCCGCTGCGCCGCGCTATTGCCCGCATTGCACTCGAGAATTTGATACTCGACGGCCGCATCCAGCCCGCCAAGATTGAAGAGACGGTTGAAAAAGCAAAAAACGAAGTGCAGAAAGTTATTAAAGAAAAGGGCGAGCAAGCCGCGTTTGAAGCCGGCGTGCTCAACCTCGACCCGCGCCTCATTATGATATTGGGCCGCCTCCACTTCCGCACCAGTTACGGCCAGTCGGTTTTGCAGCACTCTATCGAAATGGCGCACATTGCCGGTATGATCGCTGAAGAGCTTGGCGCCAATCCTGCAGTTGCACGCGCAGGGGCGCTTTTGCATGACATTGGCAAAGCGCTCGACCACGAAGTACAAGGCACCCACGTTGAAATCGGCCGCCGCGTATTGCAAAAGTTTGGCGTAAGCGAAGAGGTGGTCAAAGCAATGCAAGCCCACCACGAAGAATACCCGTACGAAACGGTAGAAAGCGTTATCGTGCAGGTCGCCGACGCCATTTCAGGCGGCCGCCCCGGCGCACGCCGCGACTCTGTCGAAAATTACCTTAAACGCCTTGCTGATATTGAAGAGATCGCCAACTCCTTTGGCGGCGTCGAAAAGTCATACGCCATTGCCGCTGGCCGCGAAGTACGCGTGTTTGTCCGCCCCGACGAAATGTCCGACTTTCAGGCGCGCGAGTTGGCCCGCAACATCGCCAACCGCATTGAGCAGGACCTTAAATACCCCGGCGAAATCAAAGTATTGGTTGTTCGCGAAACCCGCTCTATTGAATTCGCTCGATAGCCCGCTTCTTTTTATATTTGTTTGCTTCGCAAACCTATCAAAAGGGCCCTATTGCAACGTTTTTTGGGGGCGGTATACTTGTGGGCACAGGGCTGGTCCATTAGTTATTAGCAAAAAACCATTATGAACAAGCAAGATATCGCCGAAAAAGTGCAAGGAGTACTTGGCGGGACCAAAGCCGAGGCTGAGCGCGCTGTCGAGGCCATGATAGATACTATCGTCGGCTCGCTTAAAAAGAATGAGGAGGTCTCAATTGCAGGCCTTGGCATTTTTAAGACCAAGATGCGCGCAGCTCGCACTGCACGCAACCCGCGCACCGGCGAGGCAGTACATGTACCGTCTATGCGCGTACCGAAGTTCCAGGCGGCAAAAGCTTTGAAAGAAGCTGTTAAGTAAAGATTGTTCGTCTTTGTTTCCTCTCGAAAGAAAAAGCCCTCAATTGTTGGGGGCCTTTTCTTTTTCTATGGTGCGGGATGGGAGAATCGAACTCCCAACCTCAGTTTGGAAAACTGATGTTTTACCACTAAACTAATCCCGCGCTAACCACTCCGGCTGCTATTGCAGTATACTTTGTCTATGCATTTTCTCAATCAGGGCTTCTTCACCTCCCTGTCTGCCAAATTCTATAGCTTTATATTTGCGCTCGGGCTTTTTGTCCACTTTTTGACCGGTACTCTTGCCGGCAATGTATATGTACAGCAGGATTCCCTTCCTACTGCCACCTCCACGCCTCCTATAGCCTCCACTACCCTATCTGCGGCACCAAAACAGACAGCAACAAACTCTCCGCAAACAAAGGCACTTGCCCGTGCTCAAACGTCTGTCCCTATCCAAAAACAAACGGCTACTCCAGTCACTGCCACTGCACCGGCCGCACCTGTATCTTCCATACCTACGACGCTTGATCTAGCATCGGCGCAAGCAACCGCGCAAGCCGTCGAGAACCTGAACGCAAAAGCGCGCGCAGCATTGGTAAACATCCTTTGCACAACCTACTCAGGCGGCTCTTTTGCACCTATATCCGGCAGCGGTGTTTTTATCGATAGCCATGGAATCATTTTAACCAATGCGCACGTTGCGCAATACTTTTTACTTAAAGATTACCCCTTCCCCAACAATATCCAGTGCACTGTACGCTCCGGCAGCCCCGCACAGCCCTTATACACCGCCGAGGTAATGTATTTGCCGCCCGAGTGGGTTGCCGCTAACGCAAGCCAGCTTACCTCGCAACACGCCATGGGTACGGGCGAAAATGATTACGCCTTTTTGCGAATTACCGGCACCGTATCTCCTACTGTTTCACTTCCGAGTTCCTTCCCTGCACTGCCTATGACGTCGAGCGCGCCCGAAGTGGGCGCCCCAACGCTTTTAGTTGCCTACCCTGCCGGTTTGCTTGATGGTCAAACTATACAGATGAATCTGTACAGCTCTTCGGCCGTCTCGACCGTGCAAAATCTTTATTCGTTTGATGGTCTGCAAAATGTCGACCTGCTAGCGCTCGGCGGTACCGTAGTATCGCAAACCGGCTCTTCCGGGGGCGCACTTATAGGCATTGGAAGCGGCAAATTGCTGGGCATCATAGCCACCGAAACGACGGGCACCACTACG
The DNA here is from genome assembly GCA_903824155.1 of Candidatus Adlerbacteria bacterium. Lineage (GTDB taxonomy): Bacteria > Patescibacteriota > Minisyncoccia > Phycocordibacterales > SBAW01 > GWA1-54-10. The sequence continues at coordinate 3,965 of CAIJVL010000032.1, read as the reverse complement.
GCAGACCGCCAGTTAAACGCAGTAACAGTGGGCTTTATTGACCGAGCCCTTGCCAAATCAGGCAAAGGCGGCCTCGCCGCATTCCTCCAAGGCGACCCGCAGCAAATTGCAGCTGACTTTAAAGCAAACACAGCCCCGCAAGAAATCTCTGAGCTTGAAGCGGTCCTCAAAAAGGCTCAAAATTAACTTTAAGCTTGCCAACGAGCGAAGATGCCGGCGGGGAGGAGACGATCTGATTGGGACTCAGCTATGGTTAACTCGCCGCACTGCACTTTCCCACCGTATTTTTTAGACAGGTCGGTGAGGTTTTGGGCAAATGCCAAGGGCGAATAGCCTTCGGCATAGCCGTTTATCAATACAAACAGAGGTTTTTCGGACAAAAGCTGCTTACACAAGCCTACCAGCTCGACGAAATTCTCCTCTATCTTCCAAATTTCGCTCTTGGGGCCGTGGCCAAAGGCCGGCGGGTCCATGATGATTGCATCGTATTTGTTGCCCCGCTTGATTTCACGTGTAACAAAGGTCAGCACGTCTTCGACAATCCAGCGGATTGGCTTATCTTCGAGCTCAGAAGCGGCGGCATTCTCACGCGCCCAAGCTACTGCCGACTTTGAGCCATCTACATGTGTAACCTCTGCGCCTGCCTTGGCTGCTGCAAGCGTAGCGCCTCCAGTGTAAGCAAAGAGATTTAATACCTTAGCCCTAGGCTTTGCCGTAAGGATGCTACTCATCCATTCCCAGTTAGGCAATTGTTCGGGAAAGAGCCCTGTATGCTTGAAAGAGGTTGGCTTGATGACCATCTTGAGTCTGCCAAAGTCTATAGGCCACTCTTTAGGGATATTACCGGTCCACTTGCCGCCCTCCTTCCCTTCGTTAACATATACGCCATTTGTCTTGACCCACTCTTGGGACAAGCTCTTGGGCCACAAAGCCTGTGGGTCCGGGCGCGAAAGCACTACGTCGCCAAAGCGCTCCAACTTCTCTTCCCCGCCTGAGTCTATAAGCTCATAGGTGGACTGCGGTTTTGTAATAAGAGTTAATCTCTCCATAGGTCTTATTATTGGTCGGGGTGCGGAGAATTGAACTCCGTCATCTTGCTCCCAAAGCAAGCGTACTACCGGTATACGACACCCCGCTGCGAACCTAACCACTCTAGCACAGTTTTATCCTATGTCCTTGAACTGTCCTTTAAATACCATTACAGGATAACGTTTTCGAACAATTCTACCCTTGCCTTTTTGGTCTCATAATTAAGATACACACAGGATAGGTCTATCTCCCAAGGTACGCTTTCGGACACTTTATGCTGTAAAAGATAAGTTTGGATAGCTCTATGAAGCCTCCTAAACTTAGCCGCGTGAAAGTTTTCTTCTGGCCTGACACTTTCACGTGAAATCATATCTGGATTTTCACGTGTAACAGTCTTTACCTCTATGAACTTCAAAATACTACCCTTTTGAGCCACGATATCTATTTCTCCCCAAGGCTTCCAGTAATTGCGTTCTTTGACGATATAGCCTTTGTTTTCAAGGTATTTACAGGAAACATCCTCGCCGGCATCGCCTTTTTTACGCTTTTCGGTTGTTTTTGGCTCAATACGTTTCATATGTAACGTTAAATGTCTGTTTTGGGCCTATAAGGACCTTAAAGACTGTCCTATATGCACCTTTCCCCAGAGTTATCCACAGGAAATGCCAAAATAACCTTATTTATCAACAAAACCGATATACACAGTCTAGCTGTCTTTGTAATGTCGTTGTATTTGTCCCTTCAGTGCGGATAGGGAGAATCGAACTCCCACCTCGTCCTTGGCAAGGACGCGTCCTACCATTAAACAATATCCGCTTGTGCTACAAAAACAGTATAGCCTATTTTCTATTGGTCACAAGTTAATAAGTGCTCTTGCCAGGACTCGAACCTGGAATAACTGGTTCGAAGCCAGCCGTGATATCCATTTCACCACAAGAGCGTGTGGTACGATTGTGGCATGAAGCTGACAGACGCACAAATACCTCAGGAAGTGCTTACCGTTCTCTCTACGCTCAAAAATGGGGGATTTGAGGCCTATATAGTGGGCGGTTGCGTCCGCGACCTGCTCCTAGGCCGAACACCTAAGGATTGGGACGTAACCACCAACGCCAACCCCGAACAAATACAGGGCCTTTTTGAAAACACTTTTTACACAAATGATTTTGGCACAGTAGGAGTAGTAAACGATAACGCCACCGACGAACGCGTAAAGGTGGTGGAGGTTACCCCATACCGTTTGGAAGGGAAGTACAGCGACGCTAGGCGCCCAGATAACGTTATTTTTAGCGAAAAAATAGCAGACGACCTTAAAAGGCGCGACTTTACCATTAACGCCTTGGCCTTTAACCCCGGCAGCGGGGAACTCATTGACCTTTACGAAGGCATAAAGGACATGAGCCGCGGGGAGGTGCGCGCCGTAGGAGACGCAACGGAGCGCTTTGACGAAGATGCGTTGCGCATACTGCGCGCAGTACGTATTGCCGCCGAGCTTGGCTTTGCTATAGAGCCTGCTACCAAAGAGGCGATAGCCAAAAACGCGAGCCAGTTAGGCAAGATATCCAAAGAGCGCATTCGCGATGAGTTTACGCGCATTGTAGCCTCGCCAGAACCCATGAAGGCCATCCTCTTGGCCAAAGATCTAGGCCTTTTAAAGTACATAGTGCCCGAGCTGCTAGACGGGATAGGGGTTAATCAAAATCAGGCCCACTCCTACGATGTTTTTGAGCACAATATCCGCGCTCTGCAGCATGCTGCAGATAAAAACTACTCCTTGGAGGTGCGGCTGGCCGCCTTATTGCACGACATTGGCAAACCTAAAAGTCGCCGCCGTTCGGAAGAGAAGAATGACTGGACCTTTCATGGCCACGACGTAGTGGGGGCAAAAATGACCAAAAAAATACTCGAAAATCTAAAGTTTTCTGGAGAAACTGTACGCTCCGTTTCCAACCTGGTGCGCTGGCACATGTTTTTTAGTGACCCAGACAAAATAACCCTTTCGGCAGTGCGTCGCATCATAGTCAACGTAGGGAAGGAACATATTGAAGAGCTTATAGAACTGCGTATCTGCGACCGGATAGGTACCGGCCGGCCAAAAGAGCAGCCATTTCGGTTGCGCAAATACCAGTCGATGATTGAGCAGGCTTTGCGCGACCCTATATCGGTTGGGATGCTTAAAATAGACGGGAAGGGGATCATGGAACTGACCGGCGAAAAGCCAGGACCACGCTTGGGCTGGATGTTACACGCGCTTTTAGAAGAGGTGTTAGACGACCCCACCAAAAACACCGAGGATTATTTGCATACTAAAGTTAAAGAGCTTGCAGCGCTGCCGGATGCCGATTTGCGCAAACTAGGCGAGGAAGGGAAGGGTAAAAAAGAGGAAGCAGAGGAAGAGGAAGTAAAAAGCTTACGTAAAAAATACTTTGTAGAATAAGGCTTTTTAGGGATTTTAATAAAACAGTCTTTTATATTTAACTTCGCAGGCGAAGTTGTCCACACCTTTTGTCTCTAATGTCCTTTACACTGTCCTTGAAAAGCGTACTATTCATATCAGACCGGTTATTGAATTTCCTCTAAAAGATTTTGCTTCCTGCAAGACTTTAGATTAAATGATCTAACTAAATAGTTCCTTACAACTCAGTTGCTGGCATCCCGCCCTGTATGCCTTCAACACCCTCGTGATGATCACACGAGCTGTGTCACCTTCAAAATCAACTTGTATTTAGGTAAGTATATGAATCCTCAAACTTAGCTAAAATTTTTGCAAAACGGATACATCATCCTTTCCAAAAAAGTTCATTTAGAAGATTCCGACACAAAAACCCGCGACCCTCGTCGCGGGTTGTTTATTTCTAAAAACGAAGACGTGCTAGTATGACCATATGTTAAAAGAGCTCCAAGATGTGGGACTCTCCGAAAAAGAGGCCAAGGTGTAT
>CAIJVL010000031.1 GCA_903824155.1 Candidatus Adlerbacteria bacterium | reverse complement strand
GACATTCAAAACTGGATAGGCACGCCGCATATACCGGGACTCGAATTAGGAAAAACTCTGGACAAGCATTTGCATGAATATGCCGAAGGCATCGTTGACATAAAGATCGGCGAGCGCGCAACTAAGATAGGAAAATCAGGAAAGACTTTTAACATAACGACTTCTAAAGGCTCGTACGAGGCGCGCGCCGTGCTGGTTGCTTCGGGCGGCTCGCGCCGCAAGTTAAACGTGCCGGGTGCCATGGAGTTTGAAAATAAAGGAGTTACCTACTGTGCTTCGTGCGATGGCCCTTTGTTTGCCGGACAAGATGCAGTGGTCATTGGCGGCGGCAACGCGGGCTTTGAGAGCGCCGCGCAGCTCTTGGCGTATTGCAAATCGGTCACCTTGGTGCATCGCTCGGCAGAGTTTAGCAAAGCCGACCCATTGACCGTCGAGGCAGTCATGAAGGACCCTAAATTTAAAGCGCTCACCAATACTGAGCCGGTCGAGGTGCGCGGTTCACAGTTTGTCACCGGTATCGTGGTTAAAAATGTATTGACCGGCGAAGCTTCCGAAATTCCCGCCGCGGGCATCTTTGTCGAAATAGGCATGCTCCCCTCAACCGATTTTGTTAAAGAGTTGGTGCAGCTCGATGAGTTTAATCGTGTTGTTACCAACCCTAAAAACCAGCACACCAGCGTGGACGGCGTATGGGCCGCGGGCGACTGCACCGACGAGCTGTACCATCAAAACAACATAGCCGCCGGCGACGGCGTTAAGGCGCTCGAAGACATCTACTATTGGCTTAAAGCCAATAGTAAAATATAAAAGTTGGCTGAAGGCGTGCTGTGTTATACTTAGCATATGCATTTTTTGCGCCGCGCATGGCGGTATATTTTGGGTTTGCCCCGTCTTTATAGCATTGGCGGCGCAGTAGTTATTGTCGTCGTTGCAGTGGTTATCGTACATGTCGCGACGCGCGCACCTTCTACCGATACCACCGTCTCCAACATCTCGCACGTCACTATTGCCTCGGTCGCAAGCCTCTCTTCGGCGGCCGGCCCCTTGCCGGTTACCGGCAAGGTCACTTCGCTAAACCAAGCGACCATTTTGGCGCAGACCTCCGGCGAAATCACCTCTTTAAACGTAGCCATTGGCAGCAAGGTAGACGCGGGCCAGATCATTGCTGAGTTCGAGAACAGCTCGCAGCAAGCGGCGCTCCTGCAAGCGCAAGGTTCCTACGACGCGGCAAACGCCGCGCTCGCGAAAGCGACCGGCTCTACTGCCACTAACGCAGGCATCACCTCCGCGCAAGCATCGCAAAGCGCCGCCAACAGCGCCACCGCCGCTCTGGCGTCGATACAAAGCACCTACTCCGCGCTCGACGACGCGGTGCACGGCAAGGCCGACGTTATGTTTAGCAATCCGCGCACCGCAACGCCAACGCTCAACCTTTCGGTGCCGGACAACCAGCTGAGCGTAACCCTGCAAAACGAGCGCGCCCAGCTCGAGGGAATATTGGCCGATGCTAAAAAACTCTCGAGCGATACCGCCACCGCGGACATCGATGCCAATGCGAGTGCCATAAACGCCGACGCGCAGAGCGTCATTACCTTTTTAAATAATCTGGTGCAGGCCAGCAACGAGGCGGTCTCCTCGCAAAGCATATCTCCCGCGACGCTCGCAACGTATCAAACCTCCGCCGGCGCCGCGCGCAGCGAGGTGGTCGGTGCACTCTCCTCCCTGGCATCCTCAAAGAGTGCCTATGATGCGGCAACTTCAGGCGCCCAATCCGCATCCAACTCGGCGACCACCGGCAGCCAAAATGACGTCGCAACGGCCGAGGCGAATGTAAAGCAGGCGCTCGGAGCCCTGCGCAGCGCCGAAGCTAATCTTGAAAAAACGATAGTGCGCTCGCCTATTTCGGGCACCATCGTAAGTTTGCCCGTTACCAGAGGCGACTTTGTATCATCGTTCGCGCAAGTGGCCGAAGTCTCGAACCCAGGCGCGCTCGAAATTGACTCCTACGTTACGCCCGACGACGCCAAAACGCTCGCCGTGGGCGGCAAAGCAACCATCGGTGACAACGTCGCAGGCATCATCACTTCGGTAGCGCCCGCGCTCGACCCGACTACCGGCAAGATCTTGGTCAAAATAGGCATCGTCGGTTCGCAATCCTCGCTTACCGACGGCGATACGGTAACGGTCTCTTTGGTGCGCGCACAAAATGTGCCCACTGCACAAAATAAGACCGTGCTTCCAAGCAATATACTTATTCCAATCAGCGCCGCCAAAATCACGCCGCAAGGCGCCGTGGTATTTACGGTCGCCTCTTCCACTCTGGTGTCTCACCCTATTACGCTTGGCGTTATTTTGGGCGACCAGATAACGGTTACTTCGGGCCTTACCTTGGATATGGACATCGTGACCGACGCGCGCGGGCTTGCTGACGGACAGGTTGTAGTGGTCGACTCCCAATAATATGTTGTGGTTATGGAACTTCTTTTTAGAGAAGCGACAGTTTAGCTACATGCTTGTCGGCACGCTCATCGTTGCCGGCCTCTTTTCGCTATACGAGATCCCCAAAGAAAATACGCCGGAAATTGACATCCCCTATGCGACCGTCATTACAACTCTTCCGGGCGCCTCGGCCGAGGACATGGAGACGCTGGTCACCAACAAGCTTGAGGACCAAATTGGCAACATCAGCAACATAGACACGCTCACCTCTACCTCGGGCGACGGCGTGTCGGCTATCGTGGTGCAATTTGGTGCCAATGCTAACAGCCAGCAGGCCATACAAGACCTACGCGACGCGGCTGCCAAAGCGGTCCCCGACTTGCCCGCCGACGCCACGACGCCGCAAGTAACCAAGATCAACTTTAACGATCAGCCTATTTTGGTCGCCTCCATTTCGGGCGACTTGCCGCCGAGCGAATTTTCGAGCCTGGGCAAAACAGTCTCCGACAATCTTAAAAATATCTCTGGCGTGTCGACCGTCGACGTTGCCGGCGTGCCGCCGCGGGAGGTGGACGTCGTGGTAAGCAAAGAGTCGCTCGAGCAGTACGGGCTGCGCCTTATAGACGTAATTAGCACCATTAGCGCCTCCAACGCGGCCCTGCCGGCCGGCAGCATCTCGATGGATGGCGTTAACTACACGGTCAACTTTAAGGGCGGCATCACCGACCCCAGCCAGATAGAAAATATCGCCGTCGGCCAAAAGGGCGGCGCACCCATTTATCTGCGCGACATTGCGCTCATCTCCGACGGTCTCGCCCCCGCAACCACCTACTCGCGCGTGTCCGAGGGCGGCAAACCCAGCAACCAGGCTATTACGCTCAACATTTACAAGCAGTCCGGCGCCAGCATTGTGGGCGTCACAACCGCCGTGCGCGCCGCCTTGACCGGCATGCAGGGCACGACGCTTAAGGGGCTCAATGTATTGATATCTCCCTCGACCGACCAAGGGGCCGAGGTGGGCAAGCAGCTCGGGGACCTCACCAAGACCGGCGTCGAGACGGTCGTCTTGGTCATTATTGCGCTGCTCTTGACCATTGGCTGGCGTGAGTCTCTGGTGGCGGCACTCTCTATCCCGCTCTCGTTTCTCATCGCGTTCATCGGCCTCTATATGACCGGCAACACGCTCAACTTTATCAGCCTCTTTGCGCTCATTTTGGCCGTGGGCATCTTGGTAGACTCCGGCATTGTGGTGACCGAGGCGATACACGCGCGCACCAAACTGTACAAGACCAAACTGGAGGCGGCGCGCGCAGCATTGCACGACTACGCGTGGCCCTTGATCGCCGGCACCATGGCAACCGTCGCCGTTTTTGCGCCGCTCTTTTTTATCACCGGCATTATCGGCAAATTCATTGCCGGCATCCCGTACACGCTCATATTCGTGCTTATTGCATCCATCTTTGTGGCGCTCGGCATCGTGCCGCTCATCGCTATCCTCTTTACCAAAAGTGAGCCTAACCGGCTGGAAAAAAAGCAGGAAGAGTACACGATACGCATCACCAATTGGTACAAAACGAATCTGCGATTGCTACTCGAGCATCCGCGCTGGCAAAAAATATTTTTATGGACATTAGGCATACTATTCGTCCTGTCGCTCCTTCTTCCCGCCACGGGGCTGGTACAGGCGATATTCTTTCCCCAGAACGATCAGGACTTTGTGTATATCAACATCCAAAAGCCGCAAGGCACCACGCTGGCACAGACCGACTTGGCGACGCGCGAGGTCGAAGAGCTGCTGTATACCGACAAGAACATCGAGTCGTTCGAGACGACCGTGGGACAAAGCTCGGCCTTGGGCGGCGGCTCGGCGCTCAGCGGTGGAAGCGCTTCAGGCGAAAATCAAGCCACGGTCACGGTCAACTTGCCCAGCGGCCACAAAGAAAGCTCGACACAAATGGTGAGCGAGCTCACGCACCTGCTTTCGCCCGTTACCGACGCCACCATACAAGTACTGCAAGCCAACAACGGACCTTCCTCCGGCGCACCAATAACGATACAGTTCGAGGGCGACAACTTGAACGACCTTATAACCGCCGCCGACAAAGGCAAACAGCTACTCTCTACTATCCCCCATGTCATCAACGTCACCGCCACGACGCAAAGCAACGGCGACGAGTTTGACCTCACCATCGACCGTGCCAAAGCAACGGCCATGGGGCTTAACACCGCTACCGTTGCGCAGACGCTGCGCGCAGCCATCAACGGCACCAAGGCCACCAGCATCAACGAGCCTGGCCAAAATATCGACGTAGTGGTCAAGCTTAATTTAAATCCGGCCTTTACCGATCCGTCTAATACCTCGCAAACGACCATCGACAGCGTTAAAAATCTCTCAATCCAAGGCCCCAATGGCCCCGTACTTTTAGGCTCTATATTAAACAGCAGCTTGGGGCTCAGCAACGCATCCATCGCGCATAAAGACAAGACACGTATCGAAACGGTATCGGGCTACAACGACACAGAGACCACTGCCGGCGCCGCCACGACCGCCTTTCAAAAACGCATAGGTGAACTTAATTTGCCTGCCGGCGTAACCGTGTCGTACGGCGGCGAAACGCAGGACGTAAACACCTCCTTTACGCAAATGTTCATCGCGCTTGTCGCAGGCCTCGTGCTGATGTTTATGATACTTATCGTTTCGTTCAACTCCTTCCGCTACACATCGTATCTTCTCTTGATAGTGCCGCTCTCCTTGATAGGTGTCTTGGACGGCTTGGCGATAACCGGCCAGCCGCTCTCCTTCCCTTCTATGCTCGGATTCATCGCGCTTGGCGGCGTTATTATCAATCACGCCATCATCCTAATGGACTCAATGATCCATCACCTGCACGAAGAGCCCAACAAACCAATCATAGACATCGTGGTCGACTCTGCGGCAATGCGCTTGCGCCCGATAGTACTCACCACCGTGACGACCGTCGCGGGCATGGTGCCGCTGGTGTACGCCAACCCCACCTGGGCGCCGTTAGCCTTAAGCGTCATGTTCGGCCTCTCCTTTGCCATTATCCTCACCTTGGTCGTAGTGCCAACCCTCTTCTTTAGGGCTCCGCACAAAAAAGCTGATTAGTAGAGCGATGTTACGACAACGGTGTTGCTTGCGCTAACCGAATGGCCGCTGTCGTCGGTTACGGTAAATACAGGAGTATAGTTGCCCGAGCGGCTGTATGAGTGCGTAAAGCTTGCGCTCGATTGAATGGTGGTTGTCTGCGGTATCATGATGCCGCTGCCGACGTTTGCCTCGTCGCCCCACACCACTGAGTAATGCAAATTAGCGTTAGTGCTTACAGCGCTTACGTGCACGGTCCAGGTCCCCACTTGGCCAAGCGAGAGGCTCGCAGGCGTATCAAGCCCCGTTATCGAAAGGGGTTGCACTGATGTGCCTCCCGTAACCGTAAAATACAGCGTGTTGCTGGTGCCATTACTGTTTAAGACGGTAACTGCATACGTAGCCGGGGTAACAAGGCGCATATACATCGGGCACATAGAGCCTGCTGGGCAATTGGGCGAGAGTGCCGAAGGAACGGTAAAGATAATGGTTTGGTTGATGCCGCCCTGGCAGGTCGGGTTGGTCGTGCACGCAGTAGCGATAGATGAGGTGACAGGCACATTGGTTGCCGCCACATTTCCGTCCATCAGCACCGTGTTGCTATTGGTAAATCCAAAGCCGGTGATAGAAACGGTCGTATCAACGGGGCCCGACGTCGGATTTATGGAATAAAGCGTTGCGGCGCTTGAAGTAGGAGGCACGGTGCTGGTGCCGCAGGTAATTTGCATAATGGCAGCGCGCGTCAGCGGACCCACAAAGCCGGTTGCAGCTATGCCGTGCGCTGCCTGAAACTGTGCAACCGCACGCAGAGTGATGGCGCCATAGCGGCCGGTGCCGAGGTACACACTGTTAAAGTAGCCTTGATTGCTCAAAAAGGTTTGTAGCGAGGTAACCGCGTTGCCGGTAGAAATATCGCTGGCACCGTAGCCCACATTGTTCTGTAGAGACAAACAAGCATTGGTCCAGGCACCAGTGGTAACCTGCGCCTTTGCCAAAGCGCCTTCGGCCAAGCCGGAGACGATCATCAAACCCAATAAAAAAGTCAGTAAATATGGGCCTATTTTGCTACTAAATTGCATACTCATATAGACGATGAAGTACCCACTCTCTTACTCGTCCTTAACCCTAGCTCTGGGCTAATGAAGAACGGATAAAGATGCGCAGACGGTTTTGCCTAAAGGGTAAAAAAGTGTTATTTTACTTGGGTTAGTATTGGAGAGGTGGCTGAGTGGTCGAAGGCACCACACTCGAAATGTGGCGTAGGGGAAACCTTACCGAGAGTTCGAATCTCTCCCTCTCCGCACGGTTCTTGTCGTATATTTTGGCCCTATCGTCTAACGGTTAGGACGCCGGCTTTTCAAGCCGTTAATCGGGGTTCGATTCCCCGTAGGGTCACAAAGGCAAAAACTCTGCACTGCTGCAGAGTTTTTTGCACTTTGTGAGGCCGGAACGATGTCCCGCAACGGCGGGACCGCGAGGCGGGGTCGGCAAGCGAATTTGCTGACGAGCAAATTCGACTTGTGATCACAAAGTTTTTGAGCCTGTTACTTTTTGAGTAGGATGTTGAAATTATGTAAACAAAAAAAGCGGCTTCGATACTCATCGAAGCCGCTAACATAACTGGTTATTTTTCCACACGAACCAATTCTTTGCAGGCACAAATCCAAGTTGCAGAGCAGTGACATCGTATCGCAACCGCATAGACTCCCGTAGTTGCAGCAATTTTTGCGGCGGCACATCTGTTGAACTCTTAACTGTTGGCCGCCGATAAGAGTGGAGCGTCTCAGCCCTGGGCAACATCACTGCCTTATACCCCTCCTGCCGGGCAAATACCTTACAGGCTTCGATAAACCTAATTGGCCAATCCTGCAGATCCAGAGGGATGAATATGCCGGCTACTCCCTGCAATTGCTGTATATACAGGGTGCTTCCCTGCACGTACAGAGACATACCAAGCGCCGGCTTTTTCTTGCCTCTTTTTGTTCCGTGAATAGTCAAGGCAACCGGAGCGTCCCATGAGATGCATCTCCCAGGCTCTTTGGTAAACCCATACTGCACGAGAAACTCAATCCTCATGCCCTGCACCCAATCGTGATGGAATACCTGCTGGACTATCGGCATAAGCCTCTCGATACGCCTGGAGCTGGCTAGTGCGGCCAAGTAGCGCAAAAAGAACTTTCCTCGGCCAAAACATTGGCCTAAGACCTTATATGGCACATCAGACATTGAGTGGTTCCTCCAGCCGTTTGTCAGTAGCTTCTTCAGAAAGAATAACCCAAAAATATACAATTAGCAAGTACCTCCAGACTTTGCTGCTGCGCTTTATTTGAGTGTTCCACCGATTATCGTAAAGACAATGGTGCACGGGCACTGCCTAGGCTGACCCTGTTGCTGGTTCATAAAGGTCGAGGTATAGGAAAGGATTAAAATATCGTTGCCCTTGGCAAAGCCCCACAACGAGCCTCCGGGGCCATCGGCCTCAAACTGCGGGTCGATAGTCCAGCCGGACTTTACCAACAACTGGTCGTAATAATTGCGCAATGGCTCGACAACCGCGCCAATGTCCCCAGTGCTGGCGGTCGGTAAAGATACCGCTTCGTAACCGACAATAGCCTGCCCGGTGGAGTTGTAATCGCTATGCGGAGGCACATTTACCGATACTTTGGGGCTCCACGAAAGACCGTCGCTAAACAGCGGATACACGGCGTCGATTACATCCTGGTTAGATACACTGGTATGCGTTGAAAATAAAAAAACAACGGCAAAAACGCCAACCAACAAGCCGGCAATACCGCACACTACCTTCCCTACCAGTTCAGTCATACCAATGAGGATAGGTAGTATACTGCGGCTTTAAAAAAGTGCTACTTGTGGTCAGGCGTTCAATTTGCGCCGTCGCGCAAATTGCCGCACGACCCTGCCTCGCGGTTCCGCTTGCTAGTGGAACATCACTCCGGCTCGCACAAGTGTACGAAAAAGCAAAGCTGTTTGCTTTTTCGACCTTGTGCGCGATAGAGGACTCGAACCTCTGACCCTCCCCACGTCAAGGGGATGCTCTACCAACTGAGCTAACCGCGCGTACAGGCAGAATACCAAAAAAAGCGCAAAAAAAGAAGCACTAGCCATAGGCTAGTGCTTTGATTTCTTCATCAAGTTTGTTGTAGATTTTGTTGTCATTGAGATACGCAAGCATAGTCTCAGCGCCAACAGTACCCGGGTATGCCCTATCGCCCAGGATAATAAGTCTCTCTTTGCCGTGTTTGGTCCAGCCACCGCGCATAAGCGGATTATCAAAGAGGAAAAAACCTTTCCGCGAAGTCGGTTTGAGCCCTTTGTGCAAAAGCTGCAAGTCAACACCGCCGAAGTTAGTCTGCTCCTCGATGCACTTAAACAGTCGGCTGCCGCCTGCAACAACGCCCGCTACACCTGCATCCCATCCGCCATACAACATGGCGTAAAAGTCTGTAAGCGTATCGCCCAAAATAGGCATCCGTATCTCGTGCGTCCCAATCCTCTCTGCCGTACAAATTTCGGACAGGGGACGGTTTAGCATGTTTTGCTTGCGGGCACCGGGCGGCATCAAGTACAATGTTGCCTTGCTGTCGTCTGGACTGCTTTCGTCGGGCTTGCTCTCATCAACTCCTTCGATGATGAGTGCGAGCGGCGATCCTTCGATGAACTTTTCGGTACGCCTAAGCGCAACGTATTTATCCATCAAAGAGTTCCGGCCAAAAAAGTCGAGCTGCACGCGATACTTGAGCGGCTCGACATTCGCCAGGCCTTCCTTGTAGTTGTTTGCAAATTCAATCGCCGCAAGGTTGCCCTCGAGCCCGACTGCTTTTACAACGCCGAGCGTAACCTCACGCCACGATAAATCTGATTCTTCTTTTGTTGGACCGGGAATAAGATTGAGATACAACCGGTCATACTCGGTATCACAGACGTAATGTGCCGGCCTTTGTTTGCCGACACGAAGTTTCTTTGGAAAGATTCCCTCGCCAAACGCCAAGATAGCGTCTGGGTCGCGACAATAATCAAACTCCTCAAGATCCTCAATCGGAACAGAGGAGTATTTGCCGTTTTCAAAGTGCCACTTCGGTTCATGCCTCGTGACTCCTCCAAGACGCTGAGATACTTCCAGCATTTTGCTCGACATAACAAGCTCGGGAGAGCGTGCGGTCGAAAAAATAATGGCACCTTGCTTCTTAAGCCTCTTATAGACTTCTCTGCGTGCAGCAAGCGAACCTGCTGCAAACGAGCCGTCCAAATCAAGTACGCTCCAAAATTTTGTCTCCCTTGTCCTTTTTGCCAAAGCACTATGCCTATACGGAAAGCCCGTGAGTGCGGGTTGTCTCATTTCGATATCCCCTATCCGTGTGATGCTGACTCTTCTTCCAACGCAAACTCTACTCAATGTTCTTGTCCGTCGCAAGCTTACCAAAGTCACCTGTTATTTTCCTGAAGATGGGCTATTATGGCTTAACAAATGCGTATTTTAGCCATAGAGACCTCGTGCGACGAAACGGGCTTGGCGCTCGTTGAGGGTACTAACATTGACTCGGGATTTGCCTTTGAGGTTATTGACTCTGCCCTGCTCTCGCAAGCAGCGCTGCATGCCGAGTACGGCGGCGTTTACCCCAACCTGGCCAAGCGCGAGCACGAAAAGAATTTACCGGTGCTGTTTGAAAAGTTTAAAGAGCAACAGGTTGATGCAATTGCGGTGACCAACGGGCCGGGGCTCGAGCCGGCGCTGTGGACAGGCGTTGAGTTTTCAAAAAAAATTGCAAAAGAGCGCGGTGTGCCGCTGCTGGCAACCAACCACATGGAAGGCCACTTGCTTTCGTCCCTTGTTAAAGACGGCAAGCTTGAAAATGTGCAGCTGCCCGTGCTCGCACTTTTAATATCAGGCGGCCACACCGAGTTTGTCGTTATGAAAAATTGGTTTACGTACGAGATTGTCGGCAAAACGAAGGACGATGCCGCGGGCGAAGCGTATGACAAAGTGGCACGTATGCTGGCGCTGCCCTACCCGGGTGGGCCCGAAGTTTCAAAATTGGCCGAGTACGCGCGCGCCAACAATATAAAGAGCGACGTAAAACTGCCGCGCCCGATGTACGACACCAAAGACAGCAATGTGTCCTTTTCGGGTCTTAAAACTGCCGTACTGTACTTGCTGCGCGACAAAGGCGGCATACAAAAGTTTGATTTAGACGCCCGCGCCGCCGTTGCGCGCGAATTTGAGGATGCAACAGCTGATGTGTTGGTACACAAAACAAAGCGCGCACTCGAAGAGTCGGGTGCGCAAACGTTTGTCATTGGCGGCGGCGTTGCAGCCAACAAACACATACGCGAAAAGCTGCAGGAGCTTATTGCAACCGACTTTAACGAGGTAGAAATGCGCTTGCCCGAACTCAACATCACTGGCGACAACGCGATAATGATTGCCGAAGCCGCGCTTGCCCGGGCCCTCTCTGGCAAAGACGACCAAGCCGACGACACCCTGCGAGCCATCGGCAATCTTTCTATCCAAACAAACAAATAAATTAAGCCTTCTAAAATAAGGGGATTTTTGTTAAGATACGTCAATGCCAGAGAAGTTTTTAAAGCCTTATGACTCCGCCGCTGCGGAGCCTCTTATATATCAAAAGTGGGCCGAATCGGGTTACTTTGCGCCCGAGAATTTGCCCAATTTGCCCGACGGCTCTCCTCGTACTGAGCCCTATACGATAATAATGCCGCCCCCCAACGCCAACGGCTCACTCCACGCGGGCCACGCGGTGTTTGTGACCATCGAAGACCTCCTCATACGCTACAACCGCATGAAGGGTAAAAAGACGCTGTGGCTCCCCGGCGCCGACCATGCGGGTTTTGAGACGCAGGTAGTGTACGAAAAAAAGCTCGAGAAGGAGGGCCGCACCCGCTTTGGCATGGATCCGGGCGTTTTGCGCAATGAAATTTTGCAGTTTACGATGGCCAATAAATCTTTTATGGAAGGCCAGATGCGCCAGCTGGGCGCCTCATGCGATTGGAACCGCGAAAAGTTCACGCTTGAGCCCGACGTCATCCGCACCGTCTACGACACGTTTAAAAAACTGTACGCCGACGGCCTGGTGTACCGCGGCAAGCGTATTGTTAATTGGTGTTCGAAGCATCAGACTTCTCTTAGCAACCTTGAGACAGAGCGAGTCTCGCGCACCGATCCGTTTTACTACTTTAAGTACGGGCCTTTTACCATTGGTACCGTCCGTCCCGAGACAAAGTTTGCCGACAAGTATGTAGTGATGCACCCCGACGACGTACGCTACGCGCAGTACAAAGAGGGCGACAAAATTGAAATAGAGTGGATCAACGGCCCTATAACCGCAACCGTTATTAAAGATGAGGCAAGCGACCCCGAAATGGGCAGCGGTGTCATGACCATCACTCCCTGGCACTCGGGTGTCGACTTTGACATAGCCAAGCGCCACAACCTGGGACTTGAGCAAATAATCGATGAGCGGGGCAAGCTCCTCCCTGTTGCCGGCGAGTTTGCAGGCATGAGCATTAAAGAAGCGCGCCCGCTTATTGTCGAAAAATTAAAAAGTAAAGGCTTGCTTGAGAAAATAGACGAAAAGTACGTGCACGAGGTGCCCGTATGCTACAAGTGCGGCCGCGAGATAGAGCCGCAGGTTAAGGAGCAATGGTTTGTAAAAATAAAATCGCTTGCCGAGCCGGTTATTAAAGCAATCGAGGCCGGCGAAGTTACCTTTTACCCCGAACATTATAAAAAAATACTTTTAAATTGGCTTACCAATATTGAAGATTGGAATATTTCGCGCCAGATCATCTGGGGCATCCCTATCCCCGTATGGTACAAGGGTTCGGACATTTTTGTCGGAGAGAACCCGCCGGCTGGCGGAGCCGGCGAAGGCTGGGGGCGCGACCCTGATACGTTCGACACTTGGTTCTCATCCGGCCAATGGCCTTTTGCAACACTCGGCTTCCCCGACAGCCAAGACTATAAAACTTTTTACCCGACACAAGTGATGGAGACTGGCGGCGACCTCATCTTTTTCTGGGTATCGCGCATGCTGATGCTCGGCCTGTATCGCACCGGCAAACTGCCGTTTAATACGGTGTACCTCCACGGCATGGTGGTTGCAAAAGACGGCACTAAAATGAGCAAAAGTAAGGGCAATGTTATTAGCCCGCTCGAGATGTCCGAAAAGTACGGCACCGACGCATTGCGCATGGGCCTTATTATTGGCAACACGCCCGGCACCCCAACCGCGCTGTATGACGACAAAATAAAGGCGTACAAGCATTTTGCCAACAAGATCTGGAATATCACCCGCTTTGTACTCGAAAATACGCAGGGCGTGACCCCTAACCCTGTCTATAATTTTAATGCTGCCGATACTGACCTTTTAGCTGAGTTTATTTTGGTTGCAAAAGACGTTACTGCAGATATCGAAAACTACCGTTTTTACCTGGCGGGAGAAAAATTGTATCAGTACGTATGGCATCGCCTGGCCGACACCATACTCGAAGAGAGCAAGACGCTCTTTAAAGGCGCAGATGAAGCCGCCATACAATCACGCAAGCAGTTTTTGCTGTACGTATTGCGCACTTCGCTTGTCCTATTGCATCCGTTTATGCCGTTTATCACCGAAGAGATCTGGAGCAGCATACAGTCGGGCAGCATGTTGATTGTCGAGCCTTGGCCCAATCTTTAGGCCTTATAATAGTGGAGTGCCTCCATTGTCCCCTATCACTTTTATAGCGTTTCTTGGCGGCGTAGTGCCAAACCTCTTGTGGCTTGCCTTTTGGCTGTTCGAGGACAGCATCCATCCCGAGCCTAAAAAGTATCTTTTGCTTACCTTTGTGCTCGGCATGCTTGCGGTATGGCCGGTATTAAAGACCGAAGAATTTATAGTCGGCTACACTGCCGGCTCTATGATGCTTTTATGCTGGGCCTTTACCGAAGAGATTGGCAAATTTGTCGCCGGCCTCTTGGGAGGCATACTCTGGCCCGTGTTTGACGAGCCTCTGGACGCGGTCATTTACATGGTTACCGCCGCTTTGGGCTTTTCGGCGATGGAAAACTTTCTTTTTCTCTCTGGCTCGCTGCAGCAAGGCGCGCTGCACGGCATTATCAGCGGCGATTTGCGGTTTATCGGTGCGACATTGCTGCATACGCTCTCATCTGCAACGATTGGCGTCTCTCTGGCTTATGCATACTACAAGACCGTTGGTACGCGGCGTTTATTTGCCTTGCTCGGAGTTATCCTTGCAACTGCCTTGCACACGCTGTTTAACTTTTTTATACTGGGACAAGGCGGGGATGCGACCTTTGGCATTTTCTTTTGCATCTGGCTCGGCATTATCGCAATACTGTTAGCTGTCGAGAACATAAAAGCGCAAGAAAGAAATTTACCAACTACAATTTAGCTTGATATATGGCACGAGATAAAAAATCCCTATTTGAATGGCTCACTGGCGGCGGTGGTGAAGGAGACTTTTCGTTTGACGACCTCGAGAGCGGCGGCTCCAGTTATGCCCCGCCCGTAGTGCGCAAAATTGCCCCGCTGACACGCGGTCCCGGTGCCTCTTTGTCTCCTATGATGGAGGAAGAGCCGGCAGAGGCCGAAGCTGACGGCGAACTGGCGGTAGACGTCTATCAGACCCCCACGCACATCATCATCAAGGCCATGATAGCCGGCGTACGGCCTGAAGACCTCGACGTGTCGATTACCCGCGACATGGTCACCATACGCGGCCGCCGCGAGCAGCACACTGAAGGCACCGCGGGAGACTTTTTCTTTCAAGAATTGTACTGGGGCACCTTTAGTCGCACCATTGTCTTGCCGCAAGAGGTAGAGATAGAAGAGGCCGAGGCAAGCGAAAAACACGGTCTTCTTACCATAAAACTTCCCAAACTCGACAAAGGCCGCCACGCCAAGCTCAAAGTTAAGTCCAATTAAAATATGCAGAAACAAAAAATCCCCTTCTGGGGATTTTTTGTTTAAATGTGCCTGGGGCCGGGCTCGAACCGGCGACCCCTTCCTCTTCAGGGAAATGCTCTACCAACTGAGCTACCCAGGCGTGTTTTACCCGTCTTCCTTACACATAGAAGACTTTACCATAGGCAGAGTCATTTTTCACCCATCGATTAATGCGTAGTAGTGGTAGCAGTGGTGGTCGCGTGCGGCGTAAAGTTTCCAAAAAAGCTTGAGATCTGGTTTTGGTAGCTTTGCGTCGTTTGATTGGCCTGCTGGAGCTGCGCCTCAAACTGCTGCAGTTTTTGCATATACGGCTGCACGTACGACTGAAAGTAAAAGTAGTATGCGGCGACCGGGCCAAAGATAAGCACAAGCCACACAAGGATGTAAAAGAATCTCCCCCATAGCATCGAGCGGCGCATCTTATGCACCGTGCGATTGGTGTCGAGCGCAAGCCGGTAAATATCCTCTAACTTCGGATCGTTTTCCATCCTAAAATTGTATCATCACTTTTTGTGCCCTCGGTAGGAATCGAACCTACATCTATCCCTTAGGACGGGACTGTTCTATCCATTGAACTACAAGGGCTTCACTGCAATG
>CAIJVL010000030.1 GCA_903824155.1 Candidatus Adlerbacteria bacterium | reverse complement strand
TATGAGTTTCTCTCGCAGACGGTGGGCGGCCGCTACTTTAATATTTCTTTAAACTCCGAGCACCACATCAACCCGTTTGACCTGGCGCCGCCCCGCGAAGATGAAGCGGCAGCTGACATTTTGCGCAGCAACATTGTGGCGCTGGTGGGCCTCTTCCGCATCATGCTCGGTGGCCTCTCCCCCGAAGAGGACGCGATTGTCGACCGCGCAATAACCGAAACGTACGCACTTAAGGACATTACCGTCGACAGCAATTTTGCCGAGATAGAGCCGCCGCTCCTCAGCGACTTCGAATTGGTATTGGCCGGCATGGACGGCTCCGAAAGTTTAGTACAGCGGTTGAGCAAATATACCAAAGGTACCTGGAGCGGCTTTATCAACGAGCCGACGAACGTCGACATCAACAAAAAGTTCGTAGTCTTTTCGGTGCGGGACATGGAAGATGAGCTGAAGCCCGTCGCAATGTACCTCATTACCCACTACATATGGAACACTGTGCGCAAAAACCTTAAAAAGCGCCTGTTGGTTATCGACGAGGCGTGGTGGATGATGAAGAGCGATGACACCGCCAGCTTTTTGTATGGCATGGCAAAGCGCGGACGCAAATACTACCTTGGCCTTGCGACCATTACGCAGGACGTTGATGACTTTTTAAAGTCTCCGTACGGTTTGCCTATGATAACCAACTCATCTATCCAGCTGCTGCTTAAACAATCGCCGACCACTATCGACAATCTGCAAAAAACCTTTAACCTCTCGGATGAAGAAAAGTATCTTTTGCTCGAATCGGACGTTGGAGAGGGGATCTTCTTTGCAGGCCTTAAGCACGTGGCCATTAAAGTGATAGCCTCATATACCGAAGACCAGATAATTACCTCTGACCCGTCGCAGGTGTTAGCCTTGCGCAAGTCGCGCACCGATTTAGCTGCAGGCACGTCCGAAGGCGGGGTACAATAAAGTAATGAAAGCAGGGCGGGACATACTCCTTATTGGAGCTGCGGTATTAATTGATGCCTTGCAAGCGGTACTTGGATGGATGGCGTTTGCCGTCGGCCTCGGACTGCAAGCTATTACTCCCGCAGGCGGCGCAGTTGGAGGAGCAGCTGCAGGAGCCTATGTCTGTTGGAATTCCACAGGAGGGACAGTATCTGCGCTTATTGCTGCGGGCAAATGCGCGCTTGCAGGCGGGGCGGCGGGCGCTTTGGCCAGCACCTTTGGCATACCGCTGGGCACCGCACTTGGCTTTGTATTAGAGATTATCGTCTCACTTACGTTTGGTGCTGGACTTATTTTCCTACTTATTATAAACGGCATGTATTACTCGACACGCACCCCGATAGGCTTAATTGCCGAATTAATACCCGGACTCGACATCTTGCCCGGCTGGACCGTCATGACTATTTTGTGCGTCCTCAAAAAAAGAAGTGAACAAGGAGAAAAAGATATACTTACTACCGGGGTGCGGCTTGCGTCGGCTGCAGCAGCTGTGTCGTTTGCTAATCCCATTTTAGCTGCGCGAAGCGTGCAGTCTATAAGAAATACAAGGAACACGATGCGATCGGACATGCGCCCTTCCAACGGTACACAACAAAGAGAGCCTCTTAATTTAAAATCTCCGCGTATGGCTGACGTAATCCCAAGACAACCATTGCGTGCCGCCAACGACAACCAACCCTATGTACAAAAAGCTGCTTAATTACACTAGCTTAGGGCTCCTTTTGGCACTTGTATGTGCGCCTTTGGCGCGGGCACAGCTCGGCACCGTGCCGGCGCCGATACAGTACATCGTCTCGCCCGAGACTCCCGGCCCCAATGCGCAAGTAACTATCGAGGCGCAAGGCGTAGGCACTTTTTTGGGCAACTCGACCATTACCTGGTCGCTTAACGGCAAAGTAGTTTCAAGCGGGGTAGGAGTGCGCGACTTTACCTTTACGACCGGCTCGCTTGGTACTCAAACGCGCGTGCATGTAACCATAAATTCCTCGAGCGAAGGGACTCTCACCAACGACTGGGTGTTTAGCCCTTCGTCGGTCAACATGATTTGGGAGGCAGACACCAGCGTGCCCCCTCTATACAAAGGCAAAGCGCTCTACAGCGGCGGCTCCAATCTTAAAGTAGTAGCCTTCCCAAGCATTGTAGTTAACGGCAAAGGGCTGCCCTCTAGCAGCCTTTCGTTCCAGTGGACGGTCAACGACACGCCCGCAACCCAGCAATCGGGCCTTGGCCGCAACTCATTGAACTTTACCGGCGACCAGCTGCAGCCGCAAGAAGATGTAGCGGTAACGGTATATTACGGAGCCAGCCAAGTGGGCTTTGGCGAGGTGATAATCCCCGCAACCACGCCGCAGATACTTTTTTATGATAAAGACCCGCTGCGCGGGATGCTGCTCGACAGCGCACTGCCTAGCGCACTCTCATTAAGCGCAAAAGAGTTTACAATACAAGCGGCGCCGTATTATTTTGCCAACTCAAGTTTGCAAAGCGGCGCTGCAACGTACGCCTGGACGCTTAACGACCAAGATACGACCGGCCCCAATGCTGCAAAAGGAATGCTCACGCTGCGCCAAACCGGCAGCGGCACGGGCAGCGCGGTTATTGGGGTGACCATACAAAACTCCGACTCAAGCATGCTGGTGCAGGCCGCGCAGGCCGCAATGCAAATTGTCTTTGGCCAATCGTCCGGCACTTCACTCTTTGGCTTATGAAAAAATACCTTTTAATTTTTATAACTTTATTTGTCTTGCTGCCCATGGCGGCTTTTGCACAGACATGTCCTACAGGGCAAAGAGCTGATTCGAGCGGCGTTTGTCACCAGGTGTTAGTGGTAACTCCAGACTCACAAAGCGGCAACACTTCAAGTAACGGTAATTGCGTAAACGGTAGAACTGACACCGGTACCGCTTGTTTTACTGGGCCTGCTATTTCAAATGGGCCGGTTACCTGTGGGACTTCCGGAGCCGACCCTGCAACTTGTGTTCCTGCAGGCACTAATGCTACGGGAGGGAATGTCAGTTGTAGTAGTGCAGGAGCTGATCCTGCAACCTGTATTCCAACAGGTTCTGCAGCGGCAACGCCTTCAACAATACCTAACACTGCATCGACAAATACCAGTGGTTGCCCAAATGGCGGGACCATTACCAATGGTGTTTGTAATTTAGGCTATACGCCGCTTGAACCTATACCCGGCATCACGCCAGGCGCGAACGGGGTATACGACCTTACGAGCCCGGGAGGTTTTTCTAAATTCATCAATGCTATTTTTACCATCCTTATTACGGGCGGCGCACTGCTGGCAGTGCTTATGCTCACTATTGGCGGCGTACAGTACATGACTGCCAGTTCGGTTGGCAATAAAACCCAGGGACTCGACCGCGCCAGGGCGGCAATTTACGGCATACTGCTTATTGCCGCAACGTGGCTCATACTTAACACTATCAACCCTCATCTGCTTAACTTCGACTTTATTGTGTGCCAAGGAGGAGGCAATAGCACAGTTTGTACCTCCGCGGCTACGGTAAATAACACTACTAATTCAACAAGTGCGACCACCCCAACTAATTCCGATGTGGGTTATACCGGCAACGTAAATGACCTAACAAACAGCATAAATAATGACACGCCAAATCCTGCCGAATGCGCGGCAGCGCAAGTGGGAGCGGGCGTTAAGTCGGCAGATGATCCTGGAATCATTGCAAATTTAGGAAGTTCTCTCCAACGCGGTGCCAACCAAGCATATTATGTGGCGAAAGCAGCCTTTTGGGACAACGGTATTAATAATACTCCGTCACAAATTTGGAGCCTAGGTTCGGCTGCCGTTAATCAAATACAAACTGCAGAAAGTGGGTTTATTGCTAAATGCCAAGCGGCAGGTTATTAAAATCATGAACCAAAAAATATACATAGGCATTGGTGCGGTACTGATTTTCTTATTTATTTTTGCAGGAATTTGGTTTTTCTTTTTCCGCTCTACGACTACTGTTTCAACGAATGGCACAACATCAGGCAGCTTTGGCAGCGTCCCAGACACCGCCAACACTGCGCCCGCCAGCACTGACACGAGCGGCACACAAACCATCAACACAACTACCACAGCTTCAGCTCAAAAAATATTTGAAATAACGGCGGGTCCGATAGTCGGGGCAACACTTATACAGACTTTGCGCCCCACCACTACCATTGCGCGCTACATACGCCAAGACGACGGCCATGTGTTTGATGTGCCGCTCGGCATAGCCGGCGCTGTGCCACGCGTAGTATCCAACATCACCATACCGGGCGGGCAGCGCGCTATTTGGCTTGAGGGGGGAAATGCGGCCCTTGTGCAGTATGTGGACGATACTAACGTAGTTAAGACGGTGTATCTTGGCTTCCCGACTGCAACCACGACCAGCGCGCTGCAGTCGACACGCATACAATTTTTACCCGACAACATTATCGACATTGCCGGCTCGCCTGACGGCAAGAGCGTTGTGTACTTAATTAAAACCGCAGGCGGCTCGGATGGATACATCGCACGAGACGACGGTGCTAATAGCAAAAAAACATTCTCATTGCCGCTCTCGCAGCTGCTCATTTCATGGCCATCGCCAAATACCATGCTTGCACAAACAAAATCTGCAGTTGGAGTAACCGGTATGGTTTTTTCTATTGATGTTAAAAGTGGTGCGACGACCCAACTGGTGGCTGCGGCAGGACTTACAGCTATCGCTGATCCTACTTTCTCTCATGTTATTTATCAAACTGCAGATGGGGTAAACCAGCCCAGTTCGTACTCCAACACTATAAAAAATTCTCTAAACACTCGTCTTTCTTTTAACCCCTTCCCTGAGCAGTGTATATGGAGCACAAAAAATACGTCTGTCATGTATTGTGCCAATCCTCAAACACCTACAACAAATTACCTCGACCTTTGGCACCAAGGCGCAATTGATGGGGCAGAAGGGATTTTTTCCTACAACCTGTCTACAAACAACACATCTGCCATCGCAATCCCCGGCTCTGCAGATGGAGGCACCTCTGCAGACATTTTAGAAATGGCGCTCTCGCCCGACGAACATTACCTTTCTTACACTACCAAAGGAGACCGCGCACTGTGGGGCGTCCTGCTTAGTAATTAATAGTTAGCCACTAGCAAATAGAAATACCTAAACCCTAGTGGCTATACCCTAACTGTTCTTGTATTTGAGCACTATGTGGCGGAACTTTCCTTCGCCGGCGCTTTCGGTGCCGATTTCTGGATCCTCGGCAAAGAGTTCGTGCACCACCAACCGCTGGTAGGGGCTCATGGGCTCTAGCTCGACGTCGTGTTTAAAAAGGCGCGCGCGCTGCGCCAGCATGCGCGCATTACTCCGCAGACTCTCAAGCTGCGCTTCCTGGTAGCCATTCACATCAATAATAAAAGTAGTTGCCTCTGCGCCATACTTCGCTTCTACCAAACGCTTGGCAATAGTGTTTATGGCGCGCAGCGTTTCCCCCTTTAGACCTATGAGCTTTTCAGATTCGGGCGAGATGACCGCAACCACCGTGCGATGCGTACCGCTTACCGTTACAGAGTCAATTGCAACTCCAAGGGGAGCCAGCAACTCTTGCGCCAATTGTTTGAGAGCGTCGCTGTCCATAAGGCCAGCGTACTCCAACTATCCTTTGCGGGCAATCTGGCGCTTTATCCAAAGTTCTTGTCCTACTGAAAAAAGGTTGGTAACCCCAAAGTAAAGGCCGGCAACGGCGGGGAGGGAGTACACAATGAACACATATAAAATCGGCAAGGCGTAGAGCATGAGATTTTGCTGCATAGCTTGTGCTTGCGCTTTGTCTTTGGCTAGCGGCTTTGCGGTGGTAGTGGCCTTTTTAGTGCGCGTAATGGAGAGCCGCACGACTAAGTACTGCAAAAAGGCGACAACAATGGAAAGAGGGATATTGTGCGCTGCCAAAAGGTTAAGAAATCCCAAAAACTCGACGTTAACCGTCGTTGGGACATGCACAAACGAATACAGAAGGTTGGTGTCGATGTGCGGCAGCCCCTCGCGCGCAATAGAGTAGTACAGGGCAATAAAGATCGGTATCGGCGCTAGAACGGCAATAAAGCTTGAAAAGGGGCGGATGTTGCGCTCTTTGTAGAGTGCCATGATACGTTGTGCTTTTTCGTTAGGTTCGTCCTTGTACTTTTCGTTTATCTCGTCGAGCTCGCCCTGCACGGCCGCCATGCCCATCTGGGTGCGGATAGAGGAAGTGTACGCCGGGTAAAAGATAACACGCACGGCTATAGTCATTACTATAAGGGCAAAACCAACGTCTCCGCCCGGCATGATGCCAATAAGGTATACAAAAACGTTATAGAGCGGCTTTATTAAGTAGATTGTAAACCACATGGGGATAAATAGGGGATTAGTGCACTTTAGGAAGCAGCTCCATGAGCTCTTCATTAAACACAGCTGTAAGCCTGTTTTTTGGGATTACGCGGACAAAAAAGACGGCATTTCCTTTACAGAGCTTGGTATCTGAAGCGGCAAGCGCCCTGTAGAGAGCCCGGCGGAGCGTATTGCGGGCCGTTGCCTTGCGCACAAGCGACTTGGGTACCACGGCGGCACTGCGCAAAGCGCTCCCCGAAGGGGCAAACTTGACCTGCAGATGCGGTGAGCGGGCAGATTTACCCGTCTTCATAACCTGCTCGACCTCCGCGGCGCGAAGGCGTTTGCTCTTATTTAGCATAGCACAAGAGAATTAAGGCGTTAGCTCCCAATTTATACTGCTTTGCGGGTGCGACCCTTGCGAGCACGGCGCAAAAGGGTAGCGCGGCCGCCTGGGGTAGCCTTGCGGGCCAAAAAGCCGTGGGCACGTGCGCGTTTGCGCTTTTTTGGTTGATACGTCTGTGACATACATAAAACATACACTATCCCCAGTTTCTCCACAACTTGTACACCAAATGGCCAATTTTGACGCGGCAACTTTACGCGCGTATGCTGTGGATAAGAATCTCATGACCACCACGAAAGAACTTTGGGAAAATGCATTGGTCGAATTGGAGTTAAGTATCTCCAAGCCCAATTTCAATACATGGTTTAAAGACACGCACATTGTGCGTATAGAAGACGGTTCGGTATACCTCGGCGTTCCCAGCCAATTTGCGCGCGACTGGCTCTCGACCAAGTTCCACAAAGACATTTTGCGCTCATTGCGCGGCCTATCGGAGAGCGTACGCACAGTCGAGTACATAATATCCCGCGGCGCTAAAAAATCTTCGGACGAAGCGGCGCGCATTGTGCCGCCGCCGGTGACCGAGCTGGCGCTCGAGGCCGTGCATGCCAAAACCAACCTCAACCCGCGTTTTACGCTGAGCACCTTTGTCGTCGGACCCTTTAACGAGTTGGCGCATGCGGCATCACAGGCGGTTATACGCAAACCAGGCATCGCGTACAACCCCTTACTTATCTACGGCCCTACCGGTTTGGGCAAAACGCACCTCATACAAGCGATAGGCAACCACTTCCGCCTGCAGACACCAGATCGTAAGGTGTATTACGTTACGTCGGAGCGTTTTTCGATGGACTACGTCTCGGCCCTGCAGGCAGGGAAGGTACAGAGCTTTAAAGAAAAATACCGCCAGTACGACTTGCTTATCATGGACGACGTGCAGTTTTTGGCCGGCCGCGACAAAATCAAAGAAGAATTCTTTCATCTCTTTAACTTTTTGCACGACTCTAACAAACAATTAGTTTTTTCATCAGACCAACACCCGAACGTAATCCAAAATTTGGAAGATCGTCTTAAAAGTCGTTTTGCGGCCGGCATGGTTATTGCCGTAACGCCGCCCGACCATCAGTCGCGGCTAGCTATTGTGCGCACCAAAGCAGCGCTCCACAATGTGCTGCTGCCCGACGAAGTCTTGGAGTACCTGGCAACCACTATAGAGGGCAATGTACGCGAGCTTGAGGGCGCACTAAACACTCTTCTTATACAGTTTGAGATGCGCGATACGCCACTTACCCTCAACGACGCTAAGACATTGCTGCGCGGGGCAGGGGCGGCCGCTAAAAAGGCCGTGTCGGTGCAAGATGTGGTCAAAACAATCGCCAACTTTTACGGCGTCGAAGAGGCGAGTATCTACGAAAAGACCCGCCGCAAGGAAGTAGTACGCCCAAGGCAGGTCATCATGTACCTCTTGCGCGAGGATTTCCATATCTCCTTCCCGACCATTGGCGAGAAGATGGGCGGCCGCGACCACACCACTGTCATACACTCCTGCGAGAAGATAAAAAATGACTTGCGCGGCGACAGCATCCTCAACCAAGAGATCCACCAGATTCGGCTTATGTTGAAATGATGTGGATAAGTGGTAAGAAAAGGTGAGGATAGGGATAGGGATAAGAGGGGGGTAGTGGGTAGAACAACCAATGGCCAATGTGTGGGTAAAAAATATATTCAGCAAGTTACCACCACTATCAACAGTTCATCAGACAAAAAGAGGTGCCTAATAAACCTTACAGGGTAATAGTAAAGTAAGTTCTCCACCAATCCACAGGTACTAATAGTAGTAATAGTTTTTAATTATAAAAAGATATGAAATTCGAATCCCCAACAGACCAGCTCCTAAAAGCAGTTTCAACTGCGGCTCGTTTTGCGGAGCGCCGTGCAAACCTGCCGGCGCTCAGTGCAGTCTTGTTGGTGAGCGAAGGGGGTAGGCTTACACTGCGTGCGACTAACCTTGAGTGTGGGGTAGAAATAACCTTGCCGGTCAAAATGGATGGTGATGGAGTTGTTGCGGTGCCTGCGGGCGTGCTTTTAGGCTTTCTTTCAAATGCGCGCGGCAAGAGCGTTACGGCAAGTTTAAGCGGTGAACTTTTTAAAGTTGAAAGCGACAAAGTGCAGGCGTCGATTAAAACTCTTCCGCACGAGGACTTTCCTATATTGCCGCGCGTCTCGGCCGAAAAATCTTTTACCGTTAAGGCGTCAGATTTGATGCGTGCGATACGCGCGGTTGCATACTGCGCGTCCACATCGACCATTAAGCCGGAGCTACAGAGTGTTTTGTTGTACGGCGATGCAGGAAAACTCACATTGGTTGCAACTGACTCTTTTAGGTTGGCCGAGAAAAATATAGTGCTTAAGGCGGGCGGTAGTGTGCCGCAGCTGCTTTTGCCGGCGCGCAACGCGGCAGAGCTTATGCGCATTTTAGAGGGCGCTTCGGGCGACGTAGAAATTTATTACAACGACAACCAACTTTCGACGCATATTGGCGATGTGTACTACACCAGCCGCCTTATCGACGGCGCCTTTCCTAACTACCGTCAAATTGTGCCAAAAACATTTAGTACCGAGGCGGTAGTGCTGCGCGAAGACTTTTCAACTTCACTCAAATCCCTTTCGGTATTTGCCGACAAGTTCTCCCAAGTTTCGTTTGCGGTTAACCCCGCCAAAAAAGCCATCACCCTTTCATCGCGCAACCCCGACGTAGGCGAGCAAATATCAACCATTAAGGCGACTATTAGCGGCGAGGATTTGGCAATGAACTTTAATGGCCGCTACTTGGCCGACAGTTTGCAGGCAATAGCCGGCGACAGTGTGCGCGTACAGTCCAACGGCCCCGGCAAAGCCATCCTCATAAAAGATGCTGCAGATGAAACATTCTTTTACCTCGCCATGCCGATGAACCGGTAGTTTTTATAATCTCTGCTTATATTAAAAATAATAAATTATTTTATGGAAGACTACACATACGACTCAACGCAGAAGGGAATTAATACCGTTGACCATGCAATGGTTACGACTAGTACAGAGATTGCCGGTTACAAGATTGTTAAAAATTTAGGTGTTGCGCGCGGGATTATTGTGCGTTCGCGCTCTATCGTCGGATCTATTGGTGCGGGTTTGCAAAGCTTAGTTGGCGGAAATATATCGCTATACACCCAGTTGAGCGAAAAATCGCGCTCACACGCTTTTGATTTACTTTTGGAGCATGCCTCGCGGTTGGGTGCCAACGCGGTTGTAGCGATGCGTTACGACGCTACAGAGGTTGCCCAAGGCATCACCGAAGTGTTGGCCTACGGCACCGCCGTTGTTGTGGAAAAAATTTAAAAAATAAAGTAAACAAAAATCCGCCCACATCTTACGATGTGGGCGGATTTCTTTTTTCATTTTAGCCCCATAGATTACTGCCCAGGGCCGATGGGGATCATTGGCGCTTGGGTGGTTTGGATTGGCTGGCCTGTGGGAGTAGTCTGTTGAATTGTTTGCGGTGTAGTTGAAGGCAAACCATTGTTTATGAGTGTTGCGCCGGCGGGGACGCCATTTTTCTGTATCCACAGCTGCAGGCCTGTTTCCCAACGGCTAAACTGCGAGTCGCTGGTGTCGGGCGGCGTTGAACCTTGCGGGTCGCTTTTATTAAGCCAGTAGAGTATCTCGTGCAAAGCGCCGTCTTGCCCCGGGTTTTGCCACACGCCGCGCAGCACAGGCTTCATGCCACTCTCGTCTATGGTTGCGCGCGTAAAGTAGTCGGTTTGCCGCGTGGGCAAAGCATAGGCCATCACCTGGTGCCACATGGGTCCCACGATAAAGCCCGACACTTGGTGCGTCATGGGGGTGTCGTCGTTGTTGCCGGCCCAAATACCCACGACAAGGTTGGGCGTATAACCGATAGTCCAGGCATCGCGGTAGTTGTTGGTCGTACCGGTCTTAACCGCCACATCATAGCCGGGGAAGCTCACTAAAGAATTTTCACCGAGTGGTGCGCGCGCAACTGGGTCGCTCAGCACGTCGTTAATTTCCTCGGCCACTTGGGGTTGCAGCACCTGCGTGCCGCCAGGCTGCGAGTCATCTTCAATGAGGTTGCCGTTTGCGTCTTCGATTTTAATAATTGCGGTAGTGGGGTAGTGTGTACCGTCCGTTGCAAAGGTTCCGTACGCGCTGGTCATTTCGAGCAGATTTACTTCACCGCCGCCGAGCACCAAGGTTAAGCCATACTGGTTAGGGTCGCCCAAGGTCGAGATGCCCATAGACTTGGCCAGCTGCAAGGAGTTTGCAACGCCGGTTAGGTATAGCAGCTTTACCGACGGCACGTTGATAGACTGCGCAATGGCATCACGCAAAGTCATCGGGCCCCTAAATTTGCTGTCGTAGTTTTGCGGCGAGTAGCACGGCGAGACGCTGCTAAAGTTATCGGCCGCGCAGGTGGTAGAAAATTGCGTTGGCACGTCCCACAATATCGTGTCGGGCGTGTACCCTTCGGCAAACGCTTCGGCGTATACAAATGGTTTAAATGCCGAGCCTGGCTGGCGGTTGGCTAACGTAATGTTGTAGGCGCCGGGTATGACGGTATCAAAGTAATTGCGCGAGCCGACCATGCTGAGTATCTGCCCGTTGGTAGGGTCCAAAGCAATAAGCCCCGCATTGCTGGCGTTAAACTTGGTCGCATTAGAAAGGGCGCCGGTTTTTACCACCGACTCGGCCTCGGCTTGCAGGTTGGCATCAAGAGTGGTGGTCACTTTCCAGCCGCTGGTTTGCAGCGCGTCCTCGCCGTACTTTTGCTCAAGATACTGCTGCACGTAAAACACAAAGTGCGGCGCCTGTATTGAATTGGCCTGCTGAGGGATAAACACCACCTGTGCTGCCTCGGCATCTTTTTCTTGGTTAGCTGTTATGTATCCGTGCTGGTACATCTTTTCGAGCACTAAGTTTTTGCGCGCATCCAAGTCGGCTTTGTGATAACCGTACGGCGAATAGTAGCTTGGTGCTGGCAACACCGCGGCCAAGTACGCCGCTTCGGGCAGCGATACGTCGCTCGCGTGTTTGCCAAAAAAAGTCTCTGACGCCTCCTCGACGCCATACATGGTGCCTCCATAGGGGACTTGATTTAAGTACAGTTCCAATATCTGGTCTTTGGTGGCGACCCTCTCAAGCTTAATCGACAGTATCCATTCTTTAAGTTTGCGGATAATGCTCTTGTCGCTGGTGAGCACGGTGTTTTTGATCACTTGCTGGGTCAGCGTCGAGCCGCCTTGCGCAAGGCCCGCGTGCGTAATGTCTACGTACAGCGCGCGCAAAATGGCCGTAAACTCTACGCCGCCATGGTTGTAGTAGTTAGGATCCTCGATAGAAATGATGGCGTCTTGAATGTTGGGCGACACCGAAGAGAGCGGCACGCTCGTACGCTGGATGTCTTGATTGCTCAAATCGTACAAAAGCACCTGCCCGGTGCGGTCGTATAATTTTACCGACTGGTCAACGCGTATTTGCGAAAGGGAATTAAGGTCAGGCAGGGGCAGGGTGGCAGCCCACAGCAAAAAGGCGCCGCATAAAAGTAAAAAGAGTCCTATGAGCCAGGCGATGATCCTTAGTTTGTGGGTAATAGTGTAATGCCAAGCGCGGCTCACGATATTGCGGCGCTGTGCATAATAGTGGCGCGCACGGTCGCTGTGGCGCTTAAGGGTCGAACGCATAGATATCCTATTTTACCCTAAAATCGTGGTATAGTCTTTGCAAATGAAGTTGTCGGAGATTCTTCGCGAGCGGGGATACATCTATCAGCACTCAAGCCCTGTTGAGGAAATTACCGATGGACAAGCCCGCACGCTCTACTTGGGCATTGATCCTACGGCCGATTCGATGCACGTGGGCCACTTGCAAGCCATGCTGGTGCTGCGCAGGTTTTTGGAAGGTGGACACAAGGTTATTGTGCTCTTAGGCGGCGGCACCGGCATGATTGGTGACCCGTCGGGCAAAAGCGAGGAACGCGTGCTTTTAGATGAGGAGACACTTGCGCGCAATGCTGAGGGGGTGCGCAAACAGGCGCAGAAGCTTTTTCAATCCGATAATTTTCAAATTCAAAATAATCTCGATTGGCTGGGAAAGTTAAAAGTTATCGACTTTTTGCGCGACATCGGCAAACACTTTTCAGTTAACGCCATGATGGCGCGCGACTCGGTCAAAGACCGTTTAGAAAACCGCGACCAAGGCATTTCGTATACGGAGTTTTCGTACATGCTTTTGCAGTCATATGATTTTTTGCATCTCTTTGAGGCAGAGGGCTGTGATTTGCAAATAGGAGCCTCCGACCAGTGGGGCAATATGGTTTCGGGGGTCGACCTTATTCGCCGCAAGACGGGCAAGACGGCCTACGCTCTCTCATTTCCATTGCTGGTCAACAAAGCAACCGGCAAAAAGTTTGGCAAAAGCGAGGGCGGCGCGGTGTGGCTCGATCCAAAAAAGACTAGTGCCTTTGACTTTTACCAATTTTGGTTTAATACCGACGATTCCGATGTTGAAGAGTACTTGTTAAAAATGACCATGCTGCCCAAGGCAGACATTGATGAGGTTATGGCAGAACAGAAAGAAAACCCCGCCAGCCGCACCGCACAAAAAAACTTGGCGTTTGAGGTAACTGCGCTTGTACATGGCGAAGAAGAAGCGGAGAAAGTGGCCAAAGCATCCGAGGATTTATTTAGCGGTGCCAGTTCCGAAAATGCACCAACTGTAAAAGTAGAATCAACTATTTCTTTAGTGGACGCATTGGTGGCAAGTAATCTAGCAACATCCAAACGCGAAGCGCGACAGTTTATTGCCGACGGTGCCGTGCAGCTAAATAGCACTAAAGAAACCGACGAGGGTCGCGTGTTAAATGCAGAAGATTTTAAAGAGGGTAAGGCTCTTCTTAAAAGAGGGAAGCGGAATATCGTTGCGCTGACTCTCTAAATACAAAGGACGGTCCTTGGCTCAAAGTTTCCAAAGGACGGTCCTTTGTATTTTTGTTTACATCATTGCTTCTTCGTCTTCGACGAGGTCATCATCGTCCTCCTCTTCGTCATCTGCCTCGGCGCCCAAGTCAGGGTCAGCCTCAAGCTCCTCGTCGGTAAGCCACTCGCTGCCTTTCTTTTTCGGGGTCTCTTCCTCCTCGTCCATCATAAACTCCTCTTTATCAAACTCGTTATACATAGCTTCGTGTGTTTTTATTGCTAAATAAGCCCTTAGTAACTATTGAAGGCCCAATCCACTGTGTTGTAACAAACCTAATACGGTTTGCAAACCATTTTGGGCGCATATCCTGTGGATAATATGAACTGCTGCCAATTAATGGGGCATGCGGATCGATGCTAAACAGGTAAGCCCTACCGCTATCGCATCCATCTCATCGTCAAGACGTTTGCGCAGGGGCAACCTTACCAGACGGGGCACCATTGCCGCAACCGCCGTTTTATCGCTCTTTCCGTAGCCGGTTATGGCTATTTTTACCTCCAGCGGGGTGTAGTCGTAGACCGTTAAACCCCTCGAAAGTGCAATGTACGTTAACATGCCGCGCACTTCGGCAATCTGCACGCCGGTCTTTTCGTTTTTGCCGAAAAATATCTCCTCTAAGGCGACGGCATCCGGCTTAAATTGCTCTATGAGCGCTTCAGCTGCGGCGCCGATCTGCTGCAAGCGCGTAGGGAAGGGGTCTTTGGCAGAAGTCCGAACGCATTCGGAGTGGACTAGTATATCCGTACCGCTGTTTTTTTCAACCACCGCGGCGCCGAGCCGCTCAAACCCCGGGTCAAAAGCAAGAATGCGCATAGGGGAAGTATAACAACCAAAAGAAAAAGAGGAAAAAAGAGGGTTAGACTTGGCCTAGCGGCCCGGAGTGCACTCTTTTTTCCTCTTTTTCTTTTGGTTGTACTACGCGGCATTCGTATACACCTCGTTAACATCGTCCTGCTCTTCCAGAGCATCTACCAATTCGCCAAGTTTGGTGCCGTCCTCTTCATTTACTTCAACCGGCATCGTTGCTTCCAATTTGCCTTCGGCATTTTTTGCAAAGGCCCACATGGCCGCGCCCGAGTTGGCAAACGTGCCGCCATGCAAGACGAGCAAATGCTTAATCTCCTGCACGGTGCGGTTTTTATTGTCGGTGTAGCCCTCTATAACAAGCGCAGTGCCGCCGGGGCCGTAGGCTTCGTATACTACTTGCTCCATCTCAGCCCCTTCACCGCTGGCTTTGCTGATAGCGCGCTCAATCTTGTCGGCCGGCATGTTGGCGGCTTTGGCCTTTTCAACTGCAGCGCGTACGCCGGGCGCGTTGCGATCACCCTTGGACTTTTTTGCCTCGATGCTGATAAAGCGCACAAGCTTAGAAAATAATTTTGCCTTTTGGGCATCGGTCTTGCCCTTCACATGCTTCAATTTCGCCCATTTGCTATGTCCTGCCATATCAAAAGAGAATATACCTTCTCGAAGGAAATTACAAAAGCTTTTCGTTCAAATTTGCGGGGGCTAGGAGGCCGAGGTGTTCGTACGCTTTTGCGGTTGCTACGCGGCCTCTGGGGGTACGCTCGATTAAACCGAGTTGGAGGAGGAATGGCTCATGCACTTCGCTTATTGTTGTTGGCTCTTCGGAGAGGGCAGCGGCAAGCGCGGCTACTCCGGCCGGACCGCCGTTAAATCTTTCTATCAAAACTTGCAGCAGCTTTCTGTCTATCGGCGTAAGGCCTAGTTCGTCTACTTCGAGCATGCCTAATGCCTCGCTTACAATCTTTTCACTTAAAGGTACACGTTTAAGCTGCGCGTAGTCGCGCGAGCGTTTAAGCAGGTAGTTGGCGGTGCGTGGTGTTGCACGCGAGCGCATCGCAATTTCGGTAATGCCGCTTTCCTCAACATCAACGCCAAGTATCTTGGCCGAGCGGCGCACAATGTTGGCAATATCTTCTTCGCTATAAAACTCCAGCCTGTAGACGCCGCCGCTAAAACGGCTACGCAGTGGGGCAGACAGGTCGGCCACACGCGTGGTGGCAGCTACCAATGTAAATGGCGGCAGCGGCAAGTCGAGCGTGCGCGCACTTGGGCCTTTGCCAATAATTATATTGAGTACGCCCGACTCCATGGCAGGGTAGAGTACCTCTTCTATCGCGCGACTCAGTCGATGGATTTCGTCTATAAAAAGAATGTCGCCGGGGTTGAGGTTGGTTAAAAGCGCGGCCAAATCGCCAACGCGTTCAATGGCCGGTCCCGAAGTTGAGCGTAATGCGCCGCCAAGCTCTTTAGACATTAAATGTGCGAGCGTTGTCTTGCCCAAACCCGGCGGCCCGTAAAAAAGCACGTGCTCGGGCGGCGTGCCGCGTTCTTTGGCGGCTTGGATAAGGATGTTGAGATTGTTTTTGATGCTGTTTTGGCCGACATATTCATCCCAAGATGCGGGTCGGAGCGTCTGGTCCAAAAAACCTGCACCTACCGGTGCATTGGCGGCCAAAAGTTCAGGGGAGGGTATAAAATCGTCCATGTTGTCGTCCCGTTCTGAATCGCTTGACATAAAATTATTACTATGCTACGATACCAGCAGTACCGCTCTTCCCCTCAGTGGGGATTTTTCTTGCCTATTTTTTGGTTGGGTCGAGTATACCCTCAAGCAATACAGTTTAACCGCTTTGGAACCTTTTCAAGGACGCTCCGGCACCTGTTTTATACAAGTCCGCGGGGGCTATCCTCAGATGTGGAATCCGCTTATTCGCTAGTCGAATAGGAGTATTGCTTGGAGGTATATTCTCTCTAACCCTTTTGATTTACCGAGGTAAATCTACACTAACAATACTCCCGTTTGGTCACCTTAAACAGATTGACCGCGGGGTTTTTGTGTTTTTAAGGGAACTTCCTTTTAATAAAATAACGGTGAACACTTAACACCTTTAGGTGGCAGAAAGGTCGACAACGCGACCCAGTTCATCTAAGGAGGTAATGCCGCGCAGCATCTTTAATACGCCGTCTTCGGTCATAGTGGGGACGCCTTGCGGCTTGGCGGCCTCGGCCACTTCGCGCTCGCTCGGTTTTGAGCGGAGGATTTCCTCAATCGCGCGGTCCATAAATATCGCTTCGTAGATGCCGATGCGGCCTTTGTAGCCGCGGCCTCCGCACGCTTCGCAGCCGGCCTCGTTTGCCACCCACACCATATTTTGCGTCGGCGGTATGAGTGATCGATCGGTAATGCCCGCAATCGCCTTGTCGATTATTTTTTGCTCATCCGGAGTTGCTGCACGCTGCGTTTTGCATTTCTCGCACAACTTTCGCAAGAGGCGCTGCGCCATCACCACGTTTACCGAGCTGCTCAAAACCTTTTCGGATACGCCAAGGTCGATAAGGCGAGGGAAGGAGCCTGCTGCGTCGTTGGTGTGGAGTGTAGAAAAAACCAAGTGACCGGTGAGCGCCGCGTTAATGGCCGTTTCGGCCACTTCAGCATCGCGGATCTCGCCGACCATGATAATGTCCGGGTCTTGCCTCAGGGCAGAGCGAAGTCCTTGCGCAAAGGTGTAATTTTTCTTATCAACCTGCGTTTGCACGATGCCTTTTAAATGATACTCAACCGGATCCTCGATCGTAATTATTTTGGTGTTGGGGTTATTTATCTTGCGCAAAAAAGCGTACAAGGTGGTGGTTTTACCGCTGCCGGTCGGGCCGGTGGTTAAAATCATACCGTTGGGCTTGGCGATCTCTTTTTCTATACGCTCGCGCAATTTATCTTCAAGGCCCAATGCCTCAAGCGGTACGCCAATGGCTTTGGGATTTAAAATACGCAGCACCACCGTCTCGGCATAGTTGCCCGGCAGTATCGAGGTGCGCAGCTCTATCTCATCGCCTTTAACGATAATGCTAAAGCGGCCGTCTTGCGCCTCGCCGGTAATATTGAGCTTGAGTCCCGACAGAAGCTTGAGGCGGCTTAGTGCCAAATGATATGTCTCGTGGTCAAAGGTCAGCACGTCTACCAATAAGCCGTCCAAACGGTAACGCAAACGCACGCCAACCTCTTCGGGTTCAAAGTGTACGTCCGATGCTCCGGTCGAAAGGGCGCCGGCCAAAATAATTTCCAAAATGCGAGTAACGCGGTAGGTATGTTTTAAATCGAGAGACTCGTTTATAAGCGCGCCAATGTCGGCGAGTGATTTAACCTTGCCCGAAAATTCCTCGACCTCTTCGCTCGAAAGCTCGAACACGCCTGCTTTGCTTTCTTTGGCATACGACAGGTCGGCGTAGCGGATGTAGGCGCGCTTTAAACTTTCTTGCGAGCACATAAACAGCGTTACCTCGTAGCCCTGCTCTACCAGTTTTTGCACTAACGTTTTTACTTTAGAGCTTTCGGGCGCGCGAACTGCCAGCGAAAGCTTTTTGCCCACGCGGCCAAAGGCGGCCGCTTCGCACTCGCGGCTCTCGGCCTCGGGGATAATGCGCAGCGCGTCGACGTTGACCGCCACTAACGAAAGGTCGACATACTCGACGCCATATTTGTGCGAAAGGGTTTGGGCAAGCTCTTCTTCCTCGCGCTTGCGCAGGAAATCTACGCGCTTTTCCTCTTCAGTATCATTAAAAACTAACGCCATGCCTTTATTCTACCCCGAAGTAAAAAATCATGAGTCATTAACACCACACCTAAGTTTGGTACACTGTCGGGATGACATTTGTGCCGCTACCCGAGCTGCCCGAGTATGTGCGCAACGTGCGTGCGATGCTTAAGCTCCTGCCCGCCAAGACCGAAGCCACCACCGTGTGGCTTATCGGCGATTTAGGCGCGGGCAAAACAACCTTTGTGCAAACGCTCTCTAAAGAGATGGAGGTACAGGAAGACGTACAGAGCCCGACCTATGTATTGATGAAGAGCTACTCGCTGCCGGACAACCTTACGCAATATGGCGAGGTACGTCGCTTTAGAAGGTTAGTGCACATAGACGCCTACCGCCTTAATGATGCTAAAGAGTTTGCCGCGCTAAAGCCCAGTGAGTTTTTAAACGATCCGGAGACACTGGTAATGATAGAGTGGCCCGAGAGGGTGGCCGAGGCCCTGCCGGCGCCCGATTTGACCATCACCTTTACGTCCGAAAACGCGCGGGAGAAAGAGCGGTATATTGAGGTGGTATGACAGCTGCTAAAAAAGAGGTTAAAAAAGAAAAAAGAAAGCGGCTGGTGGTTTTGGACACCCATGCTATTTTGCATCGCGCGTACCACGCTTTGCCGGATTTTAGCTCCAGCAAAGGAGAGCCGACGGGCGCTTTGTACGGCGTGGTGTCGATGATCACGCGCATCATTACCGACCTTAAACCCGACTATATTATTGCTGCGTACGATTTGCCGGGCCCGACCTACCGCCATGCCGCCTTCGAGCAGTACAAAGCGCAGCGCAAAGAGACTGAGAGCGACTTGGTCGCGCAAATAATCCGCTCGCGCGACGTTATCGGCGCCTTCGGAATACCCATGTATGATGCAAAAGGGTTTGAGGCCGACGACGTTATTGGCACGATTGTCGAGGAAACCAAAAACAAAAAAGATCTGGAGGTGATAGTCGCCTCGGGCGACATGGACATGCTGCAGCTGTTGGACGATGGCAGGGTAGAGGTGTACCGCATGCGAAAAGGCATTACCGATTTGGTGTTTTACACCCAAGATAAATTTAAAGAGGAGTTTGGGTTTGAGTCGACCTCGCTTGTCGACTACAAAGGGTTGCGCGGCGACGCGAGCGACAATATTCCCGGCGTGCGGGGCATTGGCGAGAAGACCGCTAAAACGCTGATAACAAATTTCGGCACGATCGAAAATTTGTACAAGGTGCTCAAGAAAGATCCCGAAAAGGTCGCCAAGGCGGGCGTCCCCAAGGGGATGATAGAAAAGCTGCAGAAGGGCGAGGAAGACGCGCAATTTTCCAAAATGCTGGCACAGATACGCCACGATGCGCCGATCAACTTTGTAGTGCCCGAAAAGGTATGGAAAGAGAGCGTCGAGGTGGACAAGGTGCTCGACATGCTGGCCGAGTTCGACTTTCGGTCATTGCTGCCGCGCGTTAAGCAGGTGCTTGGTGATAAATCCCCGACGAATCTTGCCTCCGGTTCACCCTCAACCGCCTCGAGCGGCGATGTTCACCTCCAGCAAGATTCGTCTACATCGGGTAACGAAGACGATATTCAAGGCGAGGGTTTGTTTGCCGATGAAAAGCTGACGCCCGAGCAGGAGGCTCTGGGTATTGCCGTGTCGGTGCTCGACTCGACCATTACCGGACCGTCCCTTAGTGACATCTACCGAATGGGGAAGTCAAAAGATATTGATGCGGCGCGCAAAAACCTGCTGGCTGAAATTACAGAAAAAAAGCTCGAGTTTGTGTACGAAAAGATCGAGCTGCCGCTTGCGCCTGTGCTGCGCAAAATGGAACAACGCGGCGTTAAGGTAGACAAAGAGTTTTTAAAGGAGCTCTCTAAAAAGTACACAGCCGAGTTAGCAAAGATACGTGCGCGCATATACGAGGCCGCAGGAGGCGAGTTTAATGTATCGTCTCCCAAGCAGCTTGGGGAAGTGCTGTTTGATACATTGGGGCTCACGCCTGAGAAGCAAAAAAAGACTGCCGGCGGCCAGCGCAGCACTAAAGAGTCGGAGCTGGTAAAAATGCGCGGCATGCACCCTATTATTGAGAACATACTTTCGTATCGCGAGCTTTCCAAATTACTTTCGACTTACATCGACACGCTGCCGACGTTGCTCGACAACGAGGACCGCGTGCACACGACCTTTGTCCAGATCGGCGCCGCAACCGGGCGCCTGGCTTCGCAAAACCCCAACTTGCAAAATATTCCCATCAAGAGCGAGCTTGGACGCGCGATTAGACACGCGTTTATCGCGGACAAGGGCAGCGTTTTGGTAGCGTTCGACTACAGCCAGATAGAGCTGCGCATCGCCGCGTTTCTCTCGGGCGACGAAGGTTTGACCGAAATATTTACCAGCGGGCGCGACGTGCACAGCGAGGTAGCCGCGCGCGTCTTTCATGTGAGGGAGGGTGACGTAACGTACGAGATGCGCCGCCGGGCAAAGGTAATTAACTTCGGTATTTTGTACGGCATGGGCGTTAATGCATTGCGCGAGTCGCTGGGCACTTCGCGTGGCGAAGCGCAGGAGTTTTACGACCAATACTTTGCGGCCTTCCCGCGCCTTGCGCAATATATAGAAGAGTCCAAGGGCGACGCATCGCGCCTTGGCTACACCGAAACGTTTTTTGGCCGCCGCCGGTACCTAGATGGGATACATTCGTCTATCCCTTACGTGCGCGCCTCGGCCGAGCGCATGGCCATTAACGCGCCTATACAAGGGACGCAGGCCGACATTGTTAAGCTCGCGATGATAAAAATTGACGAGCTGTTTGAAAAAGAAGCTAAGGGCAACGCGTGGCTTATGCTGCAAGTGCACGACGAGTTGGTGATTGAGGTGGAAGAGGGGATGGTACAAAAGCTTGCGCCCAAAGTGCAGGAAATAATGGAGAGCGTGATACCGCTTAAAGATACACACGGCATATCGCTTAAAGCCGAAGGCAAGATAGGCAAAAACTGGGGCGAGATGAAACCGCTATAGGTATGCTTAAAATTTTTGTAGGTAAAAGTAAAAAACCAAAAGACGCCCAAGAATTAAAGTGGGAGTCTTTGGGTGCAGAGGAGCTTTTAAGCTTGGCTTCCTCCCAAACTATGTTTGGCGGCAAAGAAACGTACGTGCTTGCGGGGGCGATAAACAGCGACCGGCAAGAAGAGTTTTTGGATATTGCTAAAGAACTTGCAGAGTCTCCAAACACTTTTATTTTTGAAGAGGAGAAATTGCTCAAAGGCCCTACGACCGCGCTCGAGAAAGCCGGGGCCGAAATTGTTATCGAAAAGCGCCCCGCTGCAGCAGCTGCGCGCGGTTTTGACCCGTTTGGTCTTACGTTTGCGTTTGCCGCCCGTGACCGCAAAAAGCTGTGGCTCGGGCTCATGCAAGCATTTAAAGCCGGAGAAAAAGCCGAAGCGGTAGCGGGGCTTTTAAATTGGAAGGTGAGACAAGAGCTCGAGCGGGCAACCGGAGCCAAAAGGGAACAACTAATAAACCTCTCCCGTCAGCTGGTGTACATGTACCACGACTCCCACCGCGGAGCAGGGGACTTGGAGTTGTTGTTGGAGCGTTTTGCTCTGCGGCTTTAAAAGCCAATGCATTGACATATTACTTATTGTATTACATACTCTCTTTGGTAGTACGGCATCCCACACTGATGGAAACTCAGTTTCTACAGAGACCTGCGGGGGCCGATCAAGCCAGGAGAGTGTCATGATACGCATGTACGTGAAAGAGGCTGTTGGTTCTCGCTCCACGCAGACCGACAAGGCTGCCAACACGCTGTACGTCGAAATTGATGTGCACCCATTAACCCCCATTCCTGTCTGTATGGATGGCATCAAGGATGAGAACGTACTCTTTGTTACCTTCCACCAAAAATTCACAGGTCAAATGCCGCGCGGGCTGTATCGTTCGGGGCGAAAGGACAAACGCTGCGAAGCGCACGTGACGGGCACGACAGCTCCTTACGATCGGCAAGTGTTTTTGAAGGCTCCCACATTTGAATCTGTAAAAAGAATGTGGACGCGCATGTGCTCGGGTGACTTGAAGCCCTATAAGGAAATGTGACTAAATCCGCCTCACCGATTTTTTTGGTGAGGCGGCTTCCTTTTTATATATATATTTTTAGGCTCACACTTTGTGGTCAGGCGTTCTACATTTGCCGTCGCAAATGTAGCCGCACGACCCTGCCTCGCGGTTCCATCTGCTGATGGAACATCGCTCCGGCTCGCACAAAGCAGAAAGTCCCGCTCAAGCGGGACGTTTCTGTCTTTGTGCGCCCACTTGGATTCGAACCAAGGACCTTCTCCTTAAAAGGGAGCCGCTCTACCGACTGAGCTATGGGCGCATCTATCCAGCCTGTTAAGGCAGATGTAGCGCACTCTATCAAAAAAACGGCCTAATTAAAAGCCCGCGCTGTTGCGCGGGCTTTTTCTACTCCATCAAAACCTTCTTTTTCTCTTCAAATTCTTCCTTTTCTATCTCGCCCTTGGCGTAGCGCTCTTTGAGGGTGTCGAGCGCGGTATGGCCAAAGCCTCCAAATCCGCCCTGGCCCATGTGGCGCATACGCCAGTGCCGGCGGCCAAAGACCATGCGCAGCACGAACATGATCACTGCTACAATAATAATGAACCCAATAACGTGACCCAAAATATCGCCAAAGCCCCAATAGCCGCCCATCATGGGAGAGTACCCGTTTCCGTAGTAATGCATAGTATTAAAAATTACTGTTAAGTACCCACTATACGTTACCAAGGGGCCAAAGGGTTCAAAATTAAAAGCCCGCGGTTGTTGCCGCGGGCTTTGTTTTATCGTCGCGATATTCTTCTCGAGTGTGGAATTTTTGGCACACCCGTTGCCAGCGGGTATACCTTTTCGCAGACATCACATTCGGGCGACGCGTAATGTCCTTTGAACTGCTCGTCTGGTTTGCGTATCAGATGTCCCGCACAACCTGTTGCTGTACAGCACAATCCCGGAGGCGTATCGCTTTTATTGAGATCTCCTAAAATCCGGTCTGGTTTATTAACCATTGTCTTCTCCTGTTCTTGTTCCGCCCAACAATATACGCTTCATGATGCCGTCATGCAAGGAAGTGCATAGTAAGGGCAGACCAGTACATTCGGCTCCACTTTTATAAGCTTAATAGAAATAATTATATGCAAGTAGTACTCTCGTGTACCGAGTGCGACTACCAAGAGGTAGGGCACACTGACAAGGAGCTGATGAATAAAATCATCATCTGGAACCATGTCAAAAAGGACCATCCGGCAACTGCCGAGCGCGTGATGCGCATCTACCAGCGCGTGCCAAGCTCGCTGTTTAACATGCATGCGCCGCATGACACGTTTGCCAATGTCAAAAACAAGGTCACTCCTAAGTTGAGATATGCATAATTTATTATGCATCAATACAAAAGCGCGTAATGTGGAACAGCGCTATCCCGGCCGCTACCGACACGTTAAGCGACTCTTTTTTGCCGTGCATGGGTATTTCCAAAACATGGTCGGCGTATTTTAATGATTGGGGCGATATGCCAAGCACCTCGTTGCCCATCACGACCGCGATTTTTTTACCAGCAGGTTTGTAATTAAAC
Source organism: Candidatus Adlerbacteria bacterium (assembly GCA_903824155.1). Classification (GTDB taxonomy): domain Bacteria; phylum Patescibacteriota; class Minisyncoccia; order Phycocordibacterales; family SBAW01; genus GWA1-54-10. The sequence goes on along the minus strand of CAIJVL010000030.1, from coordinate 3,886 downwards.
AGGGGAGTGGAATTTTTACTTTGTTCAATAGCCAAAATTGCATAGCCGTCTTTTTTAAGTTTTTTTAATACCGGCGTAAGCTGAGCGGCTGTCTCCCACGGCACGCTCTTTTCTGCACCCAACGATACTTTTACAAAATCGGTACGCTCGCGGTTAAAACGATCCAAGGGCGTCGGCGTATACCCGGTCAAAAATATTTTTGCAACACCAGCCGCGTCTGCGGTACGGAAGATAGAGCCCACATTGTGGACGCTCCGTATGTTGTGGAGGATAAGTATGGGCATTTGCCTGCGATCTTACAGGTTTGGCGCGTCCATGCCAAGGAGACCCGCTCCGGTTATTACCAGCGTACACAATATGACGATGAGGTAAACATACTCAAGCCGGCACAGGGGAATAGCGCGCGGATATTTTTTTGCAAACACGGCATGCTTGAGGCTAATGAGAATGCCCACCATTGCGGCGACTTGCGTGCCATACCCAAGAATTAACGCCAGCGCGTCTATCCCGACGATAAGGCCCACGATGATAACCAGCGTTTGATCGGGGCGGCCGATAAAAGGGAAGCCCGTCTCGGAAATTTCTTTGCGCCGATTAATTTGAGTATATGCGACGTACAGCAAAGAAAGGCCTACCAGCAGGCGCAACATAGTGGGAGTAAATTCGCTCAGATAAAAAAGAGGAAATGGATTAAGCATAGTTGTAGTTTATTTAATAATGCGCGCCTGCTTGGATAGTGGTAGAGCCCACGGCTGGTCCGTAAGCGCCGCCTTGGCCTACCGGTGCCGGCGGGTGGATAAATATTCCTTTTAGGTCAGACTTTTTGGCGCCGCCGGTGTAAAACCACAGCACCACCAAGACCACAATGATGCCAATGATGAAGAGAGCGTCTTCTAAAGGGCCGGGTCCCTTGTGTTCTTCCGCCATTTATTTATTGTAACCCAATTTTTTGAGTTCTTCCTCGGTCACGCGCTTGTCGCTCCACGGCTCTTTGGCACCAAGCGCGCCCATGATGTACGGGTCGGTGCCTTTGCCCGTGATTAAGACCGCGTCGCCGCTCTGGGCCTCGCGCAGCGCCTCGCGTATCGCTTTGCGGCGGTCATAAATGACGTGCGGCTTTTGTTTGGTAAACCCTTTTGCGATTTCGTCGATTATTTTTTTAGGATCTTCGTCGTACGGGTCTTCATTGGTCAGTATTACAACATCGCAATATTCTTCGGCGATGGCACCCATAGAGGGTCGCTTCCACGTATCGCGGCCGCCGCCGGTTGAGCCAAGTACGCCTATGATCTTTCGCGTCTTCAAAGGACCGTCCTTTGCGGGTTTAAGGACCGTCCTTTGCGAATAAGTCTCGTAGAGCGCGCGCAAAGAGTCGGGTGTGTGCGCGTAGTCGATGATGACCGTAAAGGGCTGCCCCTTTTCGACGCGCTCGGCGCGGCCGGCAACCGGCGCGATAGTTTCGAGCGCTTTTTTAATGGTTGCCTGCGGAATGCCCATGGCATCGGTTAAGGTAAGAGCGGCCAAAATATTTTGCAGGTTAAAAAGCCCCGGCAGCGGCACGGTAAACAGCTCGCCGCGGCGCCACACAAAGCGCACGGCCTTTTCATCGGTCGAGTATGGCTCGGCATCTTTTAAAGAAAAGAGAGCGCGCACTTCGACCTTGGCGGCCAAAAAGTCCTTGCCGTATTTATCGTCGGCGTTGGCAACGATGTAGCGCGGGCGCTTGGGAGATTCCTCCAAGCCTTTGGCTAAAGAAAGTTTTGCGGCTGCGTATGCTTCCATCGAGCCATGGCTCTCGAGATGCTCTGGCTGCAGGTTGGTAAAAATAAGCGCGTCAAGCGCAATGCCTTTGTGCCGGTACTGCTTGGCACCCTCGCTGGTCATTTCTATTACGGCATGCGTTGCATCTTTATCAACCGCTTTGCGCAAAAACTGCTGCAGGTACATGCGCCCCGGCATCGTCATTTTAAAAAGGTTGGGCTCGCTCTCATGGCCAATTGCAAAGCGGATAGTCGATGCAAGCGCAACCGTGTAGCCGGCCTCTTTTAAAATTGCAGCGACCAATTCCGAGGTTGTCGACTTGCCCTTGGTCCCGGTAATGCCGATAACAAACAACTTGTTGGAAGGGAAGCGATACAGCACTGCGCCAAGCAGTGCTGCGCCATAATGGTACGCGCCTAACACGGGCGCAGGCGTTATTTTTTTAAGCAGTCTTTTCATTTAGTTTTGCTTTGCGTGCCTAAGTTTTTGAGCGCTGCCGAGAGCCGCTCGTTGACCGAGCCGTCGCGCGGAAGCTCCTTTATAGCAGAGCGGGCCTCTGGTGCACTATAGCCAAGTGCGATAAGCGCCTCTATCACCTCGCCGTCGTTGCCTCCCACTCCGGTCAATTCGCCTCGGGCTGTCTGTTCGAGCGCAAGCTTGTCGCGCAGCTCGACCACGATGCGCTCGGCGCTCTTTTTGCCGATGCCAAATATTTTGGTGAGCGCAGCCGCGTCGCCCGCCGCAATATTGCGGCGCAGCGTTTGCACGTCGGATACATTTAATATGCCGAGCGCCGTTTTGGGACCGATGCCCGAGACACTCATGAGTTGTTTAAAGAAGAGCAGTTCATCTTCAGTAGGGAAGCCGTACAGGTCTATCGCATCTTCGCGCACGGCGGTATGTATAAAGAGAGAAACGACAACGCCCTGCACCCTAAGCGTGTCTATGGCAAAAAGCGGCACTCGCGCCACATAGCCGACCCCGTTTACCTCTATGACCACCGCCCCTTCTGCTGTGGTTCCGCCAAAGGTGCCCGTGAGTTTGCCTATCATATCCCTATCATACAACCTGCTGGCAAAAATCGTGAAAATGTAAGCCAAACTTGCGTTTTTTGGCTGCGTGTCGTAATATCATCGCACATATGGCAATCACTAAAGGAGCTAAAAAGGCTATCCGTCAAAGCAAGCGCAAGGCGGTTATGAACGAGACCCGCAAGCGCGCTATCCGCGAGGCGTTTAAAGGCGTGCGCAATGCCGACAAGGCAGACAAAGCAGCTGCAATAAAAGCACTTGCCGCAGCCTACAAAGCGATAGACAAGGCAGCCAAGCGCGGCCTTATAAAGAAAAACACCGCCGCCCGCCGCAAGGCAAAGGTAGCCAAGTCGCTCAAGGCATAAAGATAGAAACAAAAAACCGCTTTACTAAAGCGGTTTTTTAACGTATTTTGGTGTAACGCTCCTGTCGTTCAATGGATAGGACGTATCCTTGCGGAGGATATGATGTAGGTTCGATTCCTACCAGGAGCACAAAAAGTCAGAATAATCTGCCCTGCGGCAGATTTTCTGCTTTTTGTGCTGGCCGGAGCGATGTTTCGCTAGCAAGCGAAACCGCGAGGTAGGGTCGTGCGGCCAAACTTGCGACGGCAAGTTTGGAACGCCTGACCACAAAATACGACCACCTGTGCTAATCTATGTGCGTAAGAGCTCTCGTAGTCCAATGGATAGAATGCCTCCCTCCGAAGGAGGAGATGCAGGTTCGATTCCTGCCGAGAGCACTAGAAGTTTTTTAATAGAGTAGCAATGGAATATTTTGACGAAGAACAATATTTGTGCTAATATATTTCCAGCTAGAACATCGACAAGAGGTAGGACATGAACGAGAGATGGGAAGAGCAAAAGGAAAAATTCGTTTCTCTTCGCGCAGAATATGCCGCGCTGTTTACACACTTCCATTTCTTTCAAGGTTTGCGTTTTGCTGTATTGGCTGCAGCCCTTTCAATTTTAGGAGCGCTGTTTAGTTCTTACCGCACCGCATTACCCTTCAAAGAAATTGTGCGTCTTTGGCATTATGGGGTTGCCTTAAATATAGATCCTTATACCGCAACCATCGTATCTGTCTTCGCAGTG
>CAIJVL010000029.1 GCA_903824155.1 Candidatus Adlerbacteria bacterium | reverse complement strand
TGGTTCATATGAGTCGCGCCATTCGGGAAATGTCTTTGCCATAATTATGCAGCGGGTTTGACGTCCGATGAAACCTCTCGGACTGAGTTTCCTACACGTTTCTTCTTGCCAGACTTGCATAACCTAAGAGGTAGTGGTACTTTTGCGGTAGAAAGGAGCAGAACGATCTTTAGAAGAGTTCTAAGGAGCATCTCTAACCGAAGGAGAGAAAATGCGAAAGTCAGCCAGTTGCTGTCGTACGCATGATCAACGCAAGACGATCCGGATTCGGGTCCCACGTCCCAGAAGGCGAGGACATCGCAAACGGACGCTCCGAGACTTCCATTTTCACGGAATGTGTAGCGAGAGCTCCCGCTAAAAGGAGCTCCTGCCACCAAACCCTGTTTTACTACCAAAAACCCGCGCCATCATTCAGTTGATCGGTCGCGGGTTTTTATTTTATCCCCCATTTTTGTACCAAAAAGCTTGCACTCTGGTGTCAGTGTGTTAAAAATATTTTTGGTAAAGAGTTTTTTCGTGCACTACAATGAAAGGGGAATGGACTGATGGAAACAGGGGTGATTCTTTACTTCAAAAAAGCTAAAAATGCTTTTGTGGCCGCAACAGGGAAAGGGAAGGTTCTTCTGCCATTGCCTGCTCGCCAGACTTTGGAAGGAGGTCAAATGCGCGAATTGCGCTTTTCCGAACCGCGTTTGAAGCCCAAGCAAAAAGACCCGGTTGTGTTTCTTGAAGTAGAGGAGAAAGATTCAGTCTTGTCTGCCAAAGCGTGGGCTCTTGCCCAAGCCTAAGTCGATTCGACACAAATACGGCCGCTGCATATTCAAGCAGCGGCCTTTTATTTACTGGCTTTTTTGCCGTTTTTTCGCTATATTGCTTGATACGCGGGCATAGCTCAGTTGGTAGAGCATTCGACTGATACTCGAAAGGTCCTTGGTTCGACCCCAAGTGCCCGCACCGATGGCAAAAGAAATTCCTGGTACTCATGTGGTCGGCGACTTTGGGCAAAAGGCACTTATCGTCAAAGACGGAAAGGTGCTTATGTGTAAAGGCATCGGTGACACCGATTGGGATTTCCCCGGCGGACGGCTGCATGTCGGCGAAGGTTTGAAAGAGGGCCTCATGCGCGAGCTTAAAGAAGAACTTGGCGTCGACACCGAAATTGGCGAGCCTTTTTACACTACCGTTTGGTATGGCGCCAAGTCGGGCATGCCACGGATATTTGCGGTGTATCTGGTTACGCTTGCCGATCCTTCGGCGGCATTTACCATTGCACAGGATGAACTCGAGGCAATAACGTGGGTTGGTAAAGATGATTTTGAAACGGTTGGCGCTGCGCCGGACTGGATGCCGGTGCTGTATAAATTCTTTGCGGCGCAATCCTTTGTCCGCAAACCGCGCCCGTAGCCGGAGATGCTCTAAGTATCCTTTTGGTGTAAAGTAGTCGGACGGGCACGTGGCGGAATTTGGTATACGCGTACGTCTCAGAAGCGTATGGAGCAATCCTTGGGAGTTCAAGTCTCCCCGTGCCCACCAAAAAGGAATTTATCCGTTAGAATGGGTGTATGACACCAGGCATTGCCGACGGGCTCGCCATCACTTTTTATTTCGTTTTTTATACGGGGTTCTTTTGGATGGTCGAGTACACCTTTGACGCCGTCTTTCATGCACTGACCTTTAGCTGGCTGGTGGTGTATGCCTGTGCGGCCCTTTTTGCCTACTGCACGGTGTGGCTCGACAAGCAAAGCGGCTAGCTTTTATCCTATATACTTGACCGTATGACCGAAAAAGAGGACTCATTTTGGAAGCAGCTCACGCGCTCGCTGGGCCCCGGTTTTATTACCGGCGCTGCCGATGACGACCCTTCGGGCATTGCCACCTACTCGCAAACGGGCGCGATGTTTGGCTACGCGCAATTGTGGACCTCGCTGTTTTCGTATCCGTTTATGACGGTGATACAAGAGATGTGCGGGCGCATCGGGCTGGTCACCGGCAAAGGCCTTTCCGACGTTATCCGCGATAATTATCCGCGCAAGCTCCTCTATGGCGCCGTGGTATTGCTCTTGATTGCCAACATCATCAATATTGGGGCCGACCTTGGCGCCATGGCGGCAGCCATCGAGCTGTTAGTGCCGATACCTTTTATTGCGCTGCTTATCGGTATTACGCTTGCAATGCTGGCACTCGAAGTGTATGTGCCGTACCCAACGTATGTGCGGGTGTTAAAGTACCTGACGCTTTCTCTTTTGGCGTATGTTGTAACCGCATTTATCGTTAAAGAAGATTGGGGCATGATACTGCGTGCAACGTTGGTGCCGCATATCGCTTTTACGAGCGAGTATGTCATGAACATTGCGGCCATTTTAGGTACGACTATTTCGCCGTATCTGTTTTTTTGGCAAGCCGACGAAGAGGTAGAAGAGGAAATTGAGAAGGGCAAAATAAAAGACATGGGAGTCGGCAAGCCAGAAATCAAAAAAAGCGACGTGCGGCAGATGCGCATTGATACGATACTGGGCATGTTCTTTTCGCAGGCGGTTATGTTTTTTATTATCCTGACCGTTGCCGCAACGCTTAGCACCTCGGGCGTTAACACTATTGCAACCGCCGCCGATGCGGCGGCGGCGCTGCGTCCCGTCGCCGGCAATTTTGCATTTATACTCTTTGCGCTTGGCATCATAGGTACCGGCCTGTTGGCAGTGCCGGTACTGGCCGGCTCGGCCGGTTATGCGCTTGCCGAGGCTTTTGGGTGGAAGGTGGGCCTTGGCAAGCGTTTTAGCCAGGCCAAAGGCTTTTATGGCATTATTGCCGTGGCAACGCTGGTAGGACTCTTGGTCAACTTCTCCTCTATTGCCCCCATGACCATGATGTATTACGCGGCCATG
>CAIJVL010000028.1 GCA_903824155.1 Candidatus Adlerbacteria bacterium | reverse complement strand
GCTGGCTTGGGTCCCGCTCCGGCTTTCGATTCCTACATCGCTCTCGCAGCGGCAACAAAAAAGACACCTCCCAGGTGTCTTTTTTGGCCTACTGCGGGCGATGTAGGAATCGAACCTACAATAACGGTTTTGGAGACCGTTGTGATACCACTTCACCAATCGCCCTTTTCTCTTAAAAACACCCCAATTACGGAGTGTTTAAGCTACTATACCCTATTTCTTGGATTCTTTAAAAATGACGTGCTTGCGCAGCTTTTTGCTGTACTTTTTAAGCTCGATTTTGCGGGTTACGAGCTTCTTGTTTTTGCGCGTCCAATACACCTCGCCGGTGGCCGCGTTCTTTAAAATGATGAGATTATCCTGTGACATAAGCCCTAGCAATATACCCTATAAGGCCTATTTTCGCAAGCGGCTACTACTAGTGGGACGCCACTACAATGGAACGGGCCGCAAGGACGTTGGGTACATAGCCTCTCGTTTCTGCAAAACCTGAATTGAGACCGCATTGCCATGCCGTTGTACCTGGACAAACGGTGCTGTTTGCTGAGGCTCCCGGACCCCCGTTGTAGGATGCAATCGCGTTGGTAGTGTTGCCAAATTGACCCACTAATTGAGAGTAATATTGCGTGCCGACGGCTATATTAGTTGCCGGGTCTTGCAAGGACGCTCTGACTTGAGAATCATTTTGGACAGTCCCGTTAGCGTTGCAACCCGCAATAGAAGAATTTGTCTGACAGGCGGTCGCAGGAAGCACTTGCATAAGTCCGCAAGCGTTTGAGCTATTACAGCCTACATTTGCATTTCCGCTCGACTCTGCCGCCATTATCCCCTGCACAGTCGCGGGGTCTACATTATATTGCGCCGCATATTGTTGAATAAGTGCAGAATATTGATTGGTGTTATTAACGCGAGAAGCTCCTAAGGTAGAAACACCGCCAGCATCACCTGTAGGAGCCCCCATGCCTCCATTGTTAGGATATGGAGTTGGATCAGCGCTCTGGCTAGCGTCCTGATTATTCATACAGGTGTCAGCGGTCGGTAAATAGGAGTATCCCGTTGGACACGTTCCTTTATTTCCAAAAGACTGGAAAGTTGGATCAACTTGTTTGCTTCCATCTGCAGTTGAACAGGTATCTGCATCAGGTATATATTGATAGCCCGCAGGACAAGTGCCCAGGTCACCCGAATTTGAAAATTCATTTGAACTTCCGCTCCCCGTTCCTCCTCCACTGGGACTTCCGTTTGTACTCACTCCCCCGTTGCCACTACCATCCGGCGTAATCTGCCCCGCATTGCCCGCGACAATCGGAAGTTGAGACAATACGTCGGTAATTTTATTGTTAACAGGCCGGCTGCCGGTCGTGCACTCTATCGTAAACCAATTGCCCGAAGAGAACGTGCCTTGGCTGAATATCACATGCAACAGCGTGTTAATGATGAGCCACGCGCAGATGGCAATAAGGAAACCGATGAGTGCATCTTTAAATATGCCCTTTGCCTTTCCTATATTGCCAGGGCTGCTTGCCGAAGTTATGTACAAAAAGCCTGCATAGGCAAACAGCGCCGCCGCAATCGGTACTGCAATACCAATCGCAAAGGTCATGATGTTTTGTATCAGCTGCGCCAGGTTGCAAGCTTGGCAGCCTGTTGATGATGACGACTCGTTGCCGCCCGTAAATACGCCATAACCGCACGGCACGAGGCCGCTACTTACTCCCGTAGGTGCAGGGGTTGGAGTCGTTGGCGTTGTGGCAGTCGTTTGTACTTGCGTGGCAGCAGTAGTGCCGCTGCCTCCGGTACCGGATGAATTAACCGCAACGCTTGCCTGGCAGTTGGCGGTGCCGCCCGGGCCGGTAAACGCGCCAAAATAGGTAGTGACCGCCGCAGAACTGGGCAGCAGGTTGATAGAGCCGGTTGGGCCCACATTGCCAATGTTAGTTATGGCGCCTGCCGTGGCGTTGGTGCTGGTCCACGATACTGTTACGCTACCGCCCACGCTAATACTGGTTGGATTAACAATAATCTGGCACGTGGGCGGTACTTTGCTTGAGGTTGCGGCGGCTGCCGTAACAGTGACATGTGCAGTGTACCCGGCCACAGTTGCCGTGTACGAGCCGGCACTGGCGTAGGTGTGCGTAATTTGCACAAAGCAGCCGGTTTGTTGGCTGGTCGTGTTGTTAAGCGCGCACTGAGGAGACAGCGGCGCTGACACATTGCCGTCGCCATAGGTAATATTGTAGGTTTTAGTGACATCAAGCCACGTAGCGGTAAACGTAACCGCAAGCGGCGCTTGGCCCGAGGTAGGGCTTGCGGTAAGCGTGCCGCTGCCAACCGTTTGTGCAAACACGGTAACCGGCAGCACTGCCGTGAGCGCATAAAAAGCGATAAGCAAAGAGGCAAAGAGCCGCACCGAAATACGCCAGAGGACCTTCATAGAAGTGCCTTAATTGTATCACCCGTTTCCCATAGCCAGTCGACAACTGGTGGAAAAAACGGTATCTTAATCCCATGCGTCGGTGGTAGAGTGGTCAATTACAACAGGCTGTAAACCTGTCGGCTTCGGCCTACGAAGGTTCGAATCCTTCCCGGCGCAATGTTCGAACTAAACGGGACTAATTGGGTAAAACAAAGTAAGCG
>CAIJVL010000027.1 GCA_903824155.1 Candidatus Adlerbacteria bacterium | reverse complement strand
ATACTTTTCTCTTAGCTGGGCAAGTCGCCCCCCTTGCTGAGTGCGCTCCGGGGCGCAAGCCCTAGTCTTACCCTCATCAAGAGGGGCGACTTGCCCTCCGCAGGCTTTTATAAAATTGTTATGCAGTTGCTCAACCTCTTGGGTACCGAGTTTGGTAAACGCCTCTGATGCCGCCTCGGACGCATCGCGAAACTCGATATCTTTAGCCAGCACGTCGGGGTGCACCTCGAATGTGCGCTGGTTGTAGCCCAGCAAATATAAGCCCGCCAAACGCCTGACTCGTGATAAAGCTACGTACCCCTGCCCGTACTCAAACACTTGTGCCAAGTCCATCACCGCCTCGTCCATGCTCATGCCTTGGCTTTTGTGCACGGTGATTGCCCACGCAAGCCGCAGCGGCAGCTGGTTGATGCGCGCGCGTATTTTGCCATTTTCTTCGACGCTCCACTCGGCCGGCTCTACTTCGATAGTGCGGCCATTGCGTGTCACTATCGTTGGGTACCCCGAAAAAGAGTTGAAGGCCTGCACCGTGCCCAGCGTGCCGTTGACGTAGCCCTCTTTGGGATTATTTTTGGTAAACATCACGCTCGCGCCAATTTTTAAAAACAAGACCTCGGGCGAGAGGCAGCTTTTTTTAAGCGCAGCAACGATTGCCGGCGCACCCGCGCTTGTCATGACAAAACTTTTAGGCGAGCCCTCGATGCCGCCGAGCGTATGCTCGTTTATCCTGTCCACGTCGGCGTTGTGCGAGTACAGCTTTGGCGCAGTTGCGGGTATGCTGACAGCCGGCACTTGGCGCGCCTTAAGGTGCGCGAGGTGCGCGTCGGTAAACTCGTTGTGGCGGATAGCCGAGAGCACACTTAAAAAAGCCGGGTCGTCTTGGCGATGCTGCTCGGTGAGGTAGCACACGACCGGGTTGGCCCGCTGCCACGCGGCAGAGTCGTACGCAAACTTTGCCACGGGAGCTTCAAACAGGTCGTCGATGCCGTCCCCTGATTCGGGGCTTTCGTCACGCCGCACAATAGGCGGCAGCTGAAAGAAGTCGCCCACAAAAATAATTTGTAAGCCGCCAAAGGGCTTGGTATTGCCCAGCACTTCGCGGCACACCGCGTCGACCATGTTAAGCGTGTCGGGGCCCAGCATCGACACCTCGTCGATGATTAAAATGTTGGTGCGGCGGATGCGCTTAACCACATGCTCGGTCGAGGCAATGCGGTCCAAGTCGTACGCGCTTAAAGAGCGCTTGATGCCGATGCCCGCCCACGAGTGGATGGTCAGGCCGCCGATGTGCGTGGCGGCAATGCCGGTACTGGCCGTGATTGCCGGTTCAATCCCATGCTCGCGCAGCCAGCGCGTATACATATTAATAGTATGCGACTTGCCCGCGCCCGGCTCGCCCGTTAAAAAAACGTTGGCGCCGGTTTGTAAAATAGTTAAAGCATCCTGCTGCGTCATACTGTTATATTCATTTGCTCATGCTACCCCAGCTAAAGTTTTGTAGCAAAAATAAGTGTATAAAAAAACAAAAACCCCACTTCTGTATGAAGGGGGTCCTCTCTCTGGAAGAAGGGGGTTTTTGTTTTTTTACTTATTAGTTGTCCTTTTTACCGCTGTGGAAGTTTACTTCTGCATGGATGGACGGGATTACTTTTTGGAGTATTCCTTTTACGCTGCCTTTTTCATTTGTTTTGCCATGGAAGGTTGTGCTGGCTGTGGTAGAGGCAAACGTAAAGTTATCGTCTGCGTCGTTGTCATTTTTGCCATGACCCTTGCCGCTACCCATGTTGGTAGTAGTGGCATTTGCATGGTTTGCAAAGTTGAGTCCGGCGACGCCGCTGCCGTTAACGAGTATCGGCTGGAAGTCGCGGCTAGTCTGTGCCACGCCCGCCGTCTTTAACTCTTCAACTTTGTAGACGCCTGTCGCCAAATTGCTAAAGCCATAGTTGCCGTTGGCACCGGTAGTAGTGGTCGTAACCGGCGTGTACTTTTGCATGTGCACGAGGCTTAACCACCAATTGTTTTGCAATATGGAGAGCTGGATGGTAACGCCTGCGATGCCTGCCTCGCCCGCGTCGAGAGTGCGGTTGTTGTTAGTGTCGCTAAAGACCGTACCGCTAATGGTGCCCGGGCCGGTAGTAACCGGCGGCGTAACCGTAGGCGCAACTACCGTAAGAGCGGTACCGCACGAAGAGGTTGCAGCCGAGTTGGCATTGTCGCCCGAGTACACTGCCTGCCAGTAGTAGGTACCGGCCTGGTTAAACGTGAGCGCTGCCGAGGCCGGCACTACGCCGTTAGTAACCGTGACCGATGCCGGTGAAGTAGTAGCGATGGTGCACGTGTTGTTGGTGTAGACGTTGTACGCAACCGTACCGGTTGCAGTTGAGGTGTTGTTAGAAAGGGTCGCATGGCTGGTGACCGATGAGCCTGCGTTTACGCTCGTTGCCGAGAGTGCATTGGTTACGGTAACTGCAGCCGATGCCGGAGTGACAACCGTACACGAGCTAACTGACGGCAGGTTTGATCCGTCGCCGTTGTAGTTAACGATGTATGAGAGTCCTGTATTGCCAACAGTTACCTGGCTTGAAGAAGCCATGCCGTTAACCAGTGCGACGCCCGACTGCACGGTAGGAGTGCCGGTGCAGCTTTGATTTGCAAATGTGCTAAAGGTAACGGTGCCGGTGGGGACCGTCGAAGCAGTACTTGAGGCAACCGATGCGCCTTCGGTTACGTTGGTGCCGATAACCGCCGAGGTAACTACCGCATTGCTTGCGTTAGTGGTAGCAGTGTTAACGGTTGGGCCGGTCGAGGCGTGCGCAAATAATGCAGACGCACTGACTGCGCCTACGGCAAGCACCGCAATGGTGCCGAATGCAAGCACATATGCTTTGAGAGAGAATGTAGGTTGGTTCATAAATGTTATTACGTAAATGGTTAGTGATAATGCTTGTAAAGTACTTGTGTGATGTACCCTTCATGGGGCACACCTATGGAGACGGCAAACTCATCAAGCGCTTACCGCACTAAAAAGACCGCAACACGCGTGCGGTCTTTTGTCGAATATCGTTATTTTATTTTTATTTTCCGAGAACGAGAGAGCGGCGGATGCCGTCGAACTCGCTTAGCAGCGCCGCCTGGTCAAACGCTTTAACGGTGCCCGGCGGATAGTTGCCTATCTGGGTCGAGTGGATAAAGTAGCGTACGGCAAGGCATGGGCTGGTGCCGGGTATTGCATAGACATACTCGTTGTAGAGATTGCCTGCGCCTGCCCCGCCTCCCTTTGCCATGCTGTAGGTTACGCCGTTGTCAGTGATTTCGGTTGTAGTGCCAATTTGCCCGTCCAAAAATTGGTCGGCCGTGCAGGTGCCCGCTTTAGGAAGCGTCTCGATACTAACGCCGCTGTCAGAAGATAGGTTGGTGCCGGTTGCCTCGGTTGCGGGAATAGTCAGCATCGTGCCGTAAATAGTTTTGCCCGGGCCAAGCGCCTGGTATGCATACGAGGTGTTGACCGTGTAGCCTGCGGGGTAGCGCACCGAGTAGCCAAGCGTTGAGGACGCGAGCGTAGTCCAAGACTCCTGTCCCTCGATATTGCTGGTCGCGATGCAGTTAACAAACGTTTGCGACTGATTGGCTCCTTCGGTGATAAAAGCAGTGTTGCCCTTGCTCCAAAATACCACTGACTCATCTGCGTTGGCATAGCGGATGCCCGAGCCAGAGATGGTTTGCGGCAGCGTCATCGAGCGGCTGTCGCTGAGTACCAGCGCGACCGAGCCGTTAGGCACGGGCGGAGTCGAAGAGCTTGCCGGCGCGGTAGCGGCAGCGCCCTGATAGTACGTAGCGGTAATCGTTTTACCCGCGTCGCACGCGTACGACTGTTTAGCCACTTGCTGCTGCGAAGCGGGTGCCGTGCTGGTGCCTAAGAGCGGCGCGAGCCACGAAGAGTCGCGGTACTCCCATACAAAGACGCCTGCTAAAATTATTATAATAACCAACACTAACGCGGTATTTCTTCCTTTCATATAAAACTATCGTACTTGAGTTTGCTGAATAATGTAAGTAGAAATTAATGTCCAAACGTAGTTGAGGCACCCACGTTGGCGTTCGCAGTTGAGCTGGAGCTTGCAATGGGAGTAGTCGGCACCGGCGCCAGGTCCCCTGCCGGCAAGTTGGTGCCGCTGGGGTTTGGCAATTCAGTATTAGTTGTTGCGGTGGAGGGAGTTGCTGCCGGCGTCGCCGTATACCAATACGCACCGGCACCGATCAAGATAACGAGCACCGCCAGAGTCCATACAATGGTCGAGGTTTTCATAAAGTAAGCATATCATTACTTTTTAGTGTGAAGTTAGTATGAAAAATGCTCCCCTAAAAGGGAGCACGTGTGGATTACTTTTTTTAAAGACTATCGCATTGCCGAGAGGCAGCGCAGACAGACCTTTTGGCCCGGGCGGGTCTTAAGGTAGCGATTGCCGCATTCGCATATCAAAATAGGCGTTTTATCGGTCTTTTCTATCCAATGACCGTCTTGCTGAAAGGTCTTGGTAGGGCCCTTTGTTTGCACGTATTTGCGCGCAGACTCTGTAGTTTTGGGAGTATTTTGGGGCTTTTTTGATGCCATGATCGTTTCGTTGAGCGCCCCTACCCTAGTTAAAAAACCCTTATTTGTCAATGCTTTCATAAAAGTAAATAAGGGTTAGCAGTTTATTCGATAAAGGTAAGCGCTATGCCCTTTTTGCCCGCGCGGCCGGTGCGGCCGATGCGGTGCACGTAATCTTCCTGCGTAGCCGGCAACTCGTAGTTGATAACGTGAGACACATCGCTAATATCGAGGCCGCGCGCCGCTACGTCGGTAGCTACCAAAACGCGCGTTGCGCCTTTTTTAAACAAATCGAGCGCGCGCTGGCGGCGGCTTTGCGTTTTGTTGCCGTGGATAGAGTCGGCCTTTAAGCCTTTGTCATTTAGCACCTTGGTAAGCTTCTCTACGCCGTGCTTGGTGCGGCCAAAGATAAGCACTTTGTTAAACTCGGGCTTGGCTAAAAGCTCGAGCAGCACGTCTATTTTATTTTTACCTGCAGGTACGCGCACAATGTCTTGGTCGACGTTTTTAGAAGTATCGCCCGTTTTGACCGATATGCGCACCGGCTCATTGAGGAAGTTTTTAATAAGCACTTCAATTTCATTCGAAAGGGTCGCCGAGAAAAACAGCGTATGGCGCGGGGTCGTAAGCTGCGCCAAGATAATGCGCATGTCGTTGATAAAGCCCATGTCCAGCATGCGGTCGGCCTCGTCTAAGACCACGGTGCCAAAGGTCGAAAGGTCGAGCGATTTGCGCTCGAGGAGGTCTTTAAGGCGGCCTGGCGTGCCGATGACAAAGTTAGGCTTGCGGCGCAAGTCTGAAATTTGATTAAAAATGCTCGCGCCGCCCACGCACGTTGCGCTAAAGATGCGCAAGCCCGGCGTAAAGCCGCGCAGCTCGTCGCTAATTTGCGTTGCAAGCTCGCGGGTCGGCACCATGATAAGTACGCGCTCCTCGCGGTTTTTAAGTACTTTGTTTATAAGAGGAATGAGGAACGCCGCCGTTTTGCCGGTACCGGTGTTGGCAATGCCAACCACGTCTGCCCCGCGCAGGATGTGCGGTATTGAGCGGTCTTGGATAGGCGTCGGCGTTACGTACCCTTTGGATACGATATTTTTCTTAAGCGCCTCTTCGATTTGAAAATCGGTAAATTGATGCTCGGGCACAAAGTGCTCGACTTGCTCGGTGATGACCGCCTTGTTTACAAAGCGAGAGATGTCGTTAAAAACGGCTTGTTTGAATTTACCGCCGCGGCCTCCACCTCCACTGCTGCTACGATTAGAACGATTGGCAAAACCGCCGCTGGTCTTGTTATACGGGCGGCCGCCTTTAGAGACACCGAAACGGTGCTGTTTAAAATGGCTTGAGGTGCCGCTGGCTGAAGTAGTACTAGAGCGGCGGCCAAATTTGCCCCCTGAGGAGCTTTTATTACTGTTAGGCATATATAATAAAATAGTAACAAAATAAGGCTATTTTGTCAATATCTCCCCTAAAATGGCAAGGTCGGACCTTGCCATTTTTACAGCGGGTCGACCCTGACACTTATCAGGTCGAGTTGGTCGGCCAAAGGAGTGTCGTACCACGACTCCATACCAATACCGCCCTGCATGGGCGAGCCTGCCGGCAAGGTGTAAGTTATGTTATCGGTAGGCCCATACCCTGCACAGCCTACTTGGTTGCCATTAACATCCATCGCTACCGAAGTTGTCTGTGTTAAGCCCTGCTGCCCCGGCAGGATTCCGTCAACACTCTTTGAAATAAGTACCGTCGAGCTGCCGTTGTACACCTGATCGAGTTCAACCCAATTTTTGGCAAAGCTGCAGACTACAAAGTTGTTGGCATCGACATAGCGGCCAATGAGGCTGATGTTTCCGTTGGCGACGCTAAGGTCGGCTTGATAGCGATAATTAGTCCAGTCTTTAGACGCCGGATACAAAGCTTCGGCACCATTGTTTGAAAGAGAACCTTGCAGACGCAACGCGCCGGTCTCAGTGGTTGAAGAGTCTCCCCACGCGGTTTGCCAATCACTAAAAGTTTGCGCGTGGTACGGCAGGCTTGGCACGGTAGTTGTTGCAGAGGTTGACGTTGCCGCCGTTGTTGAAGCTATGGTTGTTGTGGTGGTCGAGGCAGTAGTGGTTGCCGGCGGAACTACAGGCGTCGGCGCAGGAGCTGGTACCGATTGCGCTGCCGGTTGGCACGATGCGGCTTGTATGGCTACGCGAGTTAAGGGTCCTACAATGCCGAGGGCGGGCAACCCGTAAAAGGTTTGAAAGTCTTTAACTGCTGCTGCAGTAAACGGCCCGTAGTATCCGCTCGAAGCGATGTCAAAAAAGCCGTTGGCGCGCAAAAAATCCTGCAAAGCAGTAATCGAATTATTGTTCGATGCCGTATCCTTGGAGCCTAACGAAAGAGTGGACGGGATAACCAAACATGACGGAGAAATTGTCTGCGCATTAACGAAAGTGGTGCCCAGTACCAACAGTAAAAACATCCCCGGCAACAAAAAGTATTTCTCCATTCATAGATTATCGCACCAAGCACTGTAAATAAAATGAAGGGAGCGCTCTAGTCCCCTCAGAAGTCGCCATTATAGGAGGAACCGGTGGCAAAACAGCGGGGATTTCTTTATTTTAATTTCGAAATGGCAAGGTCGGACCTTGCCATTGCACTACTTGAGCACATTCCACATGCCTTGATCTTCGGCGCCGCCTGGCGAGAAGACGGCTACGCCGCGCACGCCCAGCTGGCGCGCAAGCGAAACTTTGTCGGCAATTGCCTGCGCGTCGCTCCAGGTCATGTAGTTAAACGGCTGGTTGGTGTTAACTTGCGAACCGGCGTTTTGCGTAACAGTAGTTGCAGGCTGCGTGGTTTGCTGCGTTTGGGTCGTGTCGCCATCGCTCGGCCCGGCGGGCTGCAGAGCGTTGGGGTTGTAGATAAAGCCCATCTCATTGGCGCTGTTGCGCGTTGGCGTAATGCCCAGTTGCGATGCAATTTGCGTTGCGTACTTGGGGTTAAAGGCCCACAAGCGTTGGTATTGGAAGGAGCCGTCTACTTGCGTTACCGTATACTCGTAGCCGTACGTTGCCACGCCGATGATTATTTTATTTTTAGCAATGTTTTGCGCCGCCAAAGTTACCAAGTCGCTCACCCACCCCGGGTCTGCAACCGGCGCGTACGGTGCCGAGCGCGCGGCGTTAAGGCGCGTATCAATAGTGCCCTGGTCGTATGCCATTATTTCGACGCGGTCGCAGTATTTATTTATCTGCACAAAGTCGTTGGCGTAGTTGGTCGCATCCGGCGGCGGTGTGGTGCCCGGGCTGTAGCGGTCTATCAACGGCTGGCGCGCCTCGATAGTGCAGTACACCCACTTGGTGCCCATGCGGCTGTAGAGGCCTTTTAAGAAGGTCGAGAAGTAATCGCGCGTTTGCTCTTGCTTGGCTTCAAAGTCGATATCGATGCCGTCAAAGTTATTTGCTTTTACCAAATTGGCGATAGTATCTTCAAGCGCTACGCGCGTGGTGGCGTTGCTTAATACATTTTGTATTGCCTGCCCGTCGCCCCACTCTACTGTAGGCACAACGCGCGAGTGGGCCGCTTTGGCTGCGGCTATAAATGCCGGCCATTCGTTTTGCGAAAGCGCGCTTGCGTTGTTGATCGTGCCGTCGCTATTTATTTTGTAGCCAAACGGCATCACCGACTTGAGCTGACTTAAATGCGGCGTTACGTCGAGCGTTGCCGATGAGAGCCGCCAGTCGGGTATCCAGCCTGAAAACTCCAAAGGTCCTGTATAAGGACCGGTCAAAGACTTGCCGGTAATTGCTCCTCCGGTGCTTATAGAAGTATCGCCTGCCGCCAAAGCGGCCTGCGTTTGCGGCCCCACGGTGCCGTAACTCCCGCCACTGCAGACTATCTTTTGGTCGCATTGAAATTTTTTAACGGCGGCCAAAGTTGCCGCGCCAAAATAGCCGCTTGCCGCGGCGGTAAGGTAGCCTTTGATCGAAAGAGTATTTTGCAAAGCAGTCACGTCAGCGCCCGAAGAGCCGACCATAAGCGTGCGTGTGCTAGCCTCGGCTGCAACAGGAACAAGCGCGCCAATCAAAATGAGCGCGCCTAGTGCGAGCATTGCAAAATAATTTTTAACAACAGTAAGCATGCGTCCTTTCATTCTATCTTTCTTGACGCAAGAAGTATAGAACTCTTACTTACCTTTCTTTCCTGTGGACTTCATGCTGCCTTTGTCGAACACAGAGCTTGCAACTACTGCGTCTCCAGTGATGCTGCCTAACACCGCAACCCTATCGCCTACTTCGACGTTGGAGAGATCGATAGCCGTTGCGCCCTGCCCCAAGCCTTGCGTAATTTTTGCCTTGCTGGCATCTACTTTATACGTAGTAATGGTACCTTGCTTGCCGCTGCGGCCGGTTACGGTAATTTCGCGGCCGCTTACAGCAGCCACTTGGCCAAAAATAGCCGGACGGGCGTTCGATGCGTAAGCCGTACCGCCAAAGATTAATGAGCCGGTGATAAGCGAGCTGCCGATAATATAGATTAGTTTTGATTTCATATGTTGATTCTTCATTAGTGGTAAGACGCACAAATAGGGCCTTTATTAGAGCTAGCTATTCGCTTACTTACTCTATATATACGCACCTGAAGATAGCCTGTGTGCCTTGAAAGCTCAGCAGTTGTGTTGTCTCCTTTTATCGGTTCATGAAGAACACAGATGCCTTTGGTACAGTTTTTGGTGTAGATAGATAAGAGGCTTTTTTAGTCAACCAGTCTTTAATATCTTTTAATCACCAGCATCATTATTTTTAGCAGCCACATTATGAAAACTCGCACCGTTCTTGCCTCTTTACTCGCGGCACCGCTTGCGCTTGCGCTCTTTGCAGGCGTGGCATATGCAGACACGCTTACCCGCCAGCTTGACCAAGGAATGTCGGGCGCAGACGTAAGCTCATTACAAACATTCCTCGCGCAGGACAACACTATTTATCCGCAAGGTCTCGTGACCGGATTCTTTGGTCCGCTCACCTTCGCGGCAGTGTCTAACTTCCAGTCGCGCAACGGCATCGCTACCGTAGGCCGCGTCGGACCTATCACCCTGGCAGCTATTAATGAACAGATGGGCAGCGGCATGAGCGGTACCACCAGCAGCACTGTGGAAGGTGCAGGCAAAGCCACCAACGTGGGCGCAACCCAGCCGATACTCTCAAGCCTTGCCGTCACCTCGACGACAAACTCGGCGACAGTTACCTGGACCTCGAGTGTCCCTGCTACTGCCAAAGTGTGGTACAGCACCAATCCGTCGTTTAACGTCAACACCGCCCCGAGCGCCACAACAGCGGGCTTTACGACCGCTGAAAATGTCGTCATAAGCAACTTGCAGGGCAACACGACGTACTACTACGCCGTAGAGTCGCTCGATGCACAAGGTAACTTTAGCTGGTCGCAAGTCGGCAACTCGTTTAAGACGCAGTAAACAACTGCAAACAGCAAAACAAAAAACTCCCGCAAGGGAGTTTTTTGTTTGTGGATTCTGGCAGCAATATTTTAGCTGCGCTACATTTGCTGGGGTTGTGGGACGATATTCGAACAATTATAAGTATAAGCCATTAAAAACAGAAACCGCACCTACTGTCGTAGATGCGGCTGAGTTTCATGGTCGAATGAAAACGAGGTTTGTGCTCGTATGAAACTTTTCCTCGTCGCGTGTCTCTCTCACGCTCAAAATGTACTTATCCTCCTCGTCAGTAAACATATGATTCTCAGTCCCAAGGCTGTAGACAAAAGCCTCGTCCTCTGGATCATCGCCAAGATCAGGCTGCATACCCACACAAATCCACTCATGATTGGATCGCTTTTTCAAAATCAAACGAAGAGCTGGTCCAACTTCAAGCGGACACAGTTGCAGCCCACGTTGCAGTGCCGCTTGGCATATCTCGGAATAGGACACTTTGGTTTTGAATCCTAACTCCTCGACCGTAACATAAGCCAAGTTGAGCGTAATCGGCTCCTGTGCGGGTTCAAGTGCGCCCCAAGCTATCTCGCACGAATTAAGATTCGCGCCCAATTTTTTCAGCGCCTCTTCGTATGCGTCAGCGGTTTTATGGAGGCCAAGTGTAACAGTTGGGGGTCTTGGCCAAGGGTTACGATGTTCCAGAAACGCCTGCAGGTCTTCTCCATCGAGACCACCCTTGGCAATTTGCTTGAATAGTTCCTTCAGTTGAGAGGCAGAAACACTCGACCCCTCGATGACAACTTTTTGAGTCGCCATGAGAACCTCCTTTGAGCGAGCGGTTACAAAGAACCGTACAAAAATACATTACAACAAACTATTTAAAAAGTCGAGCTGGGGTTGTGGGACGATATCCGAACGTTAGACATTATAAAGTAAACTTAGAACTGTCAATTTTGACATCTTTGATCTGCTAAGTTAGGTTTTGTTTAGTAGATCTTAAAAAACCACAGGAGAATAAACAGATGACTTATAAGCTGTTTATAGGGGGTTCAGACTTTGACGTCGTAGATCCTTCGATTATGGAAAAGGTCATAGGAGATAGATCTGAATTAGACTATGCCGCTATTGAGTTTGTCTTGCCCTTTACCATACACGGAGTAGTTCGTAGAGACTACAAAGTTAGTCTCGACGATGAGGAAGTAATATTGCGGTTTAATAAAAAAGAGCGAAAAGTGCGCCGTAACACGCTGGACGAATACGAAGATGGGATGTTCGTTACCTGCAAAGGCTACGGTAAAGAAGTGCTTGTTGAAAGTTTTGATCTCAAATTTAGGCCGGAATCCGATTCGTTTGTGTCAGGAAAAATGGTCCATGTCATCCCTGGCAATCCTGCAAAAGCACGGATCGAGCTATATCCTAAAGCTTTTAACAGACGCTGCGATAGTTTTGAGAAAATTATTGCAGACGCGAAAACGGCTATACAAACTCAACTAATAAATCGTATCGTCGATTGAAACAACACTAGCCGCACATTTGCGGCTTTTTTATTAGAAAAATATAAAACTTACGGCGTATTTTTT
>CAIJVL010000026.1 GCA_903824155.1 Candidatus Adlerbacteria bacterium | reverse complement strand
TGCAGCCGCTTCATGTGCTTCTCCCGCTGATTTCTCTGCTGTTTGCGCACGCTCGTCAGCCACGTCAGCTTCCTCATCTTTTGTGTGTTGATCATCCATGGTGTCATTCTACCGTTAACATAGTGAGGGCAGCGTGAATAAGCAGGTTCGAACCTGGTCGCATACGGGGAGCACACTTGACATTTATATAGTTTTTGGATTCGTAAGGAAGTCTGGAATAAGACAAAAGCCTAATATCGATCGCAGTAGCAGATTTGAAAACCCCATTTCACGGGCTCTTAAGAAAATTTTGCTATACTTCTCATATAAATATATGGCCCAACAACCACTCAAAGAAGAAGCTCACGTTCCGGAAGTTGTCTTCAAGACACGCGTCCGTGACGAGTCTATCGGCGGCGAGAATCCCTATCGCTGGCAGGATGTTTCGTCCCAGGAGATCTTTGGCAAAAAGAACATAATTCTCTTCGGCCTCCCTGGCGCTTTCACCCCAACCTGCTCCTCGACGCATGTTCCGGGCTTCGAGGCCAAGTATGACGAGTTCAAAAAGTTTGGCATTGATGAAGTATATTGCCTTTCGGTTAACGATGCCTTCGTAATGAAGCAGTGGGCGGACAAACTCGGTATTACAAAAGTAAAGATGCTCCCCGACGGCAATGCGGCGTTTACGCGCGGGATGGGGATGCTCGTAAAGAAAGAGGACCTCGGTTTTGGACAGCGCAGCTGGCGCTACTCTATGTTCGTTGAAGACGGCGTGATTAAAAAACTGTTCATCGAGCCGGGGCTCTCTGACGACTGCCCTTCCGACCCGTTTGAGGTGTCTGACGCCGGCACCATGCTCGCATATTTGAAAGAAAGCGGTCGCTAGGCTGGTTTTTTTGTTTACCCGTTAAGCAGTAACAAAGTTCGAACATCGTCCAGCAGGCGGAGCTTGATAGATTGACCTCCGAGTCTTTATGAACTTTACTAGTTAAGGTTTCTGGTCTTTCAAAGAAAGGCACTCCTATGGCAAGCAAAGACTTCCAGCACCAGGTCTTGAGATACGGACTTACTACGGCAGAGATTCTCTATCGACGCCCCGACTTTCAATCGATCCTGCAGACCTACGTCTGGCAAGACTACGATCTGTGGCCGAAATTTCCGGCGCTGAAGGATTTCCTCAGCTTCTGGGAAAAATCGCTAGAGGGACCGTTGTTCTCCGTGACGGTGACCCATTCCAAACTGATCAAGCCGGCCGAACTGCGCGCCGTCGACGGAGTCTTCCGGCTCCACTAAAAGCTGCAACGTTTTTCGCCGCTCCGGTCTCCGGGGCGGCTTTTTTCTCTCTTCCCCACCAATTGCGGCATAGTCATAGTCAGCAATTCAAATTCTCTCTGAATTTCAGCCCACGGAAGGGTTCTGAACTTGCGTACGCTGGGGAGCCGAAGGTCGCTTAATATACTTTCTTCAGAATCCTTATTGTTTAAGGCATTTTTTGATTTAAGGTCTTTTTTCGAGTTCTCTACCCGACACTAGATTTTGAGCCAAAACTGCGGAGTACTTTATTTACCTTCTGGCATTTTTGCTACAATTTCTTTCAACTTGGCAATAAATTCTAATTCTGCTTTCAGCATCTTTTCTTTCTTCTCTAACTTTGCCAGCTTGAACTCTTTTTTCATCGGTCCGCCCGCACTACACATACTACAATGGCAATGCCCGTGTCCTTCCTCTTCTCCTTCATCCTTTTCGTCGTGCATATAATTTTTGTGATTAAAAGTAAATAAATAACATACCCATTGTTACCTATGCATATGAAAAGCCGCTGAAGCGGGGAAACACTTGGTCGAGTGGTACAGAAACTCTTCCTATCCACCCCGGTGATAGAGTAGTAAACTGAGCACATGGCTATGCGGACACCAACTCAAAGACAGATAGAACTCTATCTAAAAATTATCATCGCGATAGCTGCGGTGATTCTTGTCGTTTTGTGTATATTGCTCGTGCGTGAGTATCGCCACCTGCGCCGGCTTGATTATATTGCTGCGCATGGATCGTTATTTTCGGCGCTTCATGCACATGGGCCAGCGGGTGCAAGCGACGTGAGTTCCGTAGCGACATGGATGACGTTCGATTATATCAACCGTCTTTTTGCCCTGCCGCCCCAGTATTTGCAAACAACCCTCTCCATATCGGATAGCCGCTATCCTCGCCTGACCATAATTGAGTATGCTGGGGGTCAACACATAGAACGACCGGTATTTCTAACACAAGTGCAGGAGGCTATTCGCGCGTATTTTGCACAAAAAAAATGAACGACTTTGTAGCGTTGCTGCTGTCATTCCTGCTTCTCTATAAATACTGGGCGCTGTTTGCCGTCATGTTCGTCGCCGCAGTTATTTTGCCTATTCCGACAAACAGTGTACTTCTCGCAACGGGAGCTTTTGCGAGCCAAGGATATTTTAGTTTCTCCCTCTCCCTCGTTGTCGCGGTCGGGGCTAATATACTCGGAGACTGCTTTGATTATTTTTTAGCCCGCAGATACGGCCGCCGGGTCATTCACATTCTTCATATCCGTATACCCTCGTATATCGAGCGGCTTGAAGAATACGTTAAAAGGCATCCAGGACCTACTATATTTCTTACACGATTTGTAGGGACGGCCGACCCTCTGGCAAACGTGCTTTCGGGCTTTGTCGGAATAAGTTTCGGAACGTTTCTTTTGTACGATGTTCTCGGCAACATAGTCTCTATCGGCGGTGTGTTATACGCGGGTTACTTTCTCGGGATTCACTGGCAAGATTTTTCAACATTCTTCAGTATTGCAGGATGGATACTACTTGGTTTTATCGTGATTGCTACTCTGGCGGTATCTATTTGGTACCGCAACCACAACCGCAAGCATCTTTAAAGACAGCGACCTAAACCCTTAAGTGCTAAGATAGCCCTATGGAAAAATCACTTAAGATACAAGTAATCATTGGCAGTACGCGTCAGAATAGATTCGGCGACAAGCCAGCTCAGTATATTTTCGATGAGCTAAAAAAGAAGGCATGAATAAAAATGTAACCATAGGCACTACCTCCGCATACCACTCCTACCCCGACGGCGGGCAGAAGCATCCCGGTCTCATCGTCATCGAAGAGATCTGGGGTGTGAATGATCATATAAAAGCTGTTGCCGACCGATTCGCCGCACAGGGCTACAGCGTACTCGCGCCGGAGCTGCTACCTCAAGGCCTCTTGGAGATGCTTACGCCGCAAATACAAAAGGATTTATTCGATCCCGGTAAGCGCCATGAAGTGCAAACCAAGCTGCGCGAGGCGATGGGGCCCATCATGCAGCCCGAGTATGCCAAAAGCGCCATTGCGACGCTCAAGACCTGTGTCGAGTATCTGCTTGCTGATGAACAGGTGGACGGACAAATCGCGGTACTTGGCTTCTGTTTCGGTGGCAGCTACAGCTTCCACCTTGCTGCACATGATGAGCGAATAAAGGCATCTGTGCCATTCTACGGACAGGCACCCTCCGAGGAGGAAATTCAAAATATCAAGTGTCCCGTACTGGCTTTTTACGGTGACCAGGACACCAACCTTATACAATCGCTGCCGAAGCTCAAAGAGGATATGAAAAAGAACGGCAGGAAATTTGAAGCTGTCGTATATCAAAATGCCGGACACGCATTCTTTAACGATACAAATCCCCATGCGTACAATCCCCGCGCCGCCAAAGACGCATGGGACAAAACAGTAGCCTTCCTTAAAAAGAACTTGGCATAAACATTTATGGCTCAAATCGAATATCTCGCGGGAGTTTGCAATATAGGACCGGAAGAGATCGCTCGTCGACGATATCGGCATCCGGTTTCTTGCAAGCCTATTTCCAATTCTGCTCAGGGTTTGCTCGCATAGGAGTTTTTAATTTCGGTTCGCTCGGCCAGACAAACAAAGTTTTGGAGCGGTAGTGTGTTATGCTCAAGTTATGAAAGGTTACGTCGCGAACATCGAGCAGTTATCGCTTAAGAACGAGTACTTCCGCGAGGTGCTGTATACCGATATGCGTCTGCAACTCGTGGTTATGGCATTAAAGCCGGGAGAAGACATTGGTGAGGAAGTACACTAGCTTGATCAGTTTATCCGTGTAGAGAAAGGTGGGGGCAAAGCCGTGCTAGACGGCGTTGATCATCCCATCGCGGATGGCTCGGTGATTATCGTCCCCACGGGCACGCGCCACAACATCATCAATACCGGTACGGAATCAATGAAGCTCTACACGCTGTATGCTCCCCCCGATCACAAGGACAAACTTATCCACAAAACAAAGGCCGATGCACTAGCGAACGATGAGCCCTTCGACGGTGTGACAAGCGAGTAGTTGCTATTTTTATCGAGGAGCTCCGTTCGGTGGATTTCAGAACGGTTTATTGAAATCGCTGGGCTCGTGTTTTTAATCGGGTCGCTAGTCATAAATATCTGTCTAAAACTAATACTCATATGCAAACCGGACGGGGATTTGTTCAAATCAAAACGCTAACAGCAGTAGTCCTGTGTTTGCTTGCCGTTGTGGGTGCTGCGTATCTTCTTAGCCGAGGAACGCCGACTAAAACCCCTCCCCCGGACACTTACGGCACGAGCGAATATACCGATTCAACCTACCACTTCTCTTTTTGGTACCCGAGTGCACTACAGATAACGGCAACGACCACTGAGGATGAGACTGGCTTCCCTGGAGGCGTCGTCGTTGAGACATTACAGATCGGTTCAATGGGAGGCACGTCAATTGTTGTAGTGGATTCTATAACACACACCATAACCGACGAGCCATCCAATCACGCAAGCCCGATTGCTCAGACTAAATATTTCTACGACAGCGCCTCTGGACAATGGATGGTGGCTTTTCCGCAGGGCATTACTAATGGTAATTCAAGCGCGACCACAACCGCAAATGTTTCTAAAACCACTATATCGGGTTTGGTGATGCTGCCAAGCGGACGGCGCTTTGACACGACCATCATCCCTTTGAGCACCGCGCGATTCCTGGTCATCAGCGATGGTGGAGGAAGCTCTTTTACCTCTCAGCTTGCACAGACGGTCGCACAGACGGGCGCGTCAATTGACACTTCGACCCAAGCAGCCGCCCTGCAAGCCGAAGCGGCTGCGTACGCTAACGAGTAGTTGAGAGAACGGATTGGCTGCCTAATCTGAGAAAAAAACTTACATGACCAGAGAAGAATTTGAAAAACTCATCGGGGAAGAGTTCCCAAAAGCGATCCCGGAGAAGTTTCGCGGCACTATAAAAAACGTTGCATTCTTGATTGAAGACGAGCCATCGCAGGCATTAAGAAAGCAGGAGGGCCTCGGCCGCAATGAGACGCTGCTCGGGTTGTATCACGGAATCCCTGCGACTGCGCGTGGCGACTATTACGGCGTCGGCTCAACGCTGCCCGACACCATTACGCTGTTTCAAAAACCTATAGAAGAGATCGCAAAAGAAAGAAACAAAGATGTTCGGCACGTGATCCGAGAAACTATCTGGCACGAGGTCGCACATCATTTCGGCTATGGAGAACAACAGATACGCGGACGGGAGCAAAAGCGCGGCCCATCCGATTCACCTAGTCCTGAGTGAAGCGGCTTTTAATATATAGTAAGACAAATGAATATAAGACGCACTCTCTCCAAAGTACCGGAAGTGACAGCCTATTTTTGGATACTAAAGGTATTAACCACCGGCATGGGTGAGACAACTTCCGATTTTCTTGTTACCCATATTGACCCAATAATTGGCGTACTGCTCGGAGCGGCAGGTTTGGTAGTGGCAATGTTTTTGCAGTTTATGACGCGCCGCTATGTGCCTTGGGTTTACTGGCTCAATGTTGTTATGGTCGCAGTCTTTGGCACCATGGCCGCAGACGTAGTACATATAGTCTTAGGTGTTCCTTATTTGATTTCAAGCATCTTCTTTGCATTTGCCTTAGTGATAATTTTTGCATTGTGGTATGCGACCGAAAAGACCTTATCCATCCATAGTATCGTTACCATTCGCCGAGAATTATTTTACTGGGCCACAGTGCTGGCCACCTTTGCATTAGGCACAGCGGTTGGCGACATGACGGCAACCACTTTGCACTTAGGTTACTTCTCTTCAGGAGTCTTGTTTGCGATTATTATCGCACTGATAGCGATATCGCATTACATTGCGCGAGGCGTATTGGCCGCAGAGCACAGGCATCAGTCGAGAAACGCGGTATTGGCCTTTTGGCTTGCGTATATCCTCACGCGGCCGCTCGGTGCGTCGTTTGCCGACTGGATGGGCGTATCGCAGGCACGCGGCGGCCTTGCGTGGGGCACTGGACCGGTCAGCTTGGTCTTACTAGTTTTTATCGTCTGCTTTGTAGCCTACCTAACGGTTAGTCGTGAAGATATCGAATGGTAATCTGATACAATTCAGGTACATCGAAAAATGAATAGCCTTTCTTATATCGCCCTCGCCGCCGCTGTCGTTCTTGGTGCGATAGGAATTAATGCTATCGCAACGCACTCGTACCCCTCGCATCAGAGGTCACCACAAGCGGTGGTAACTATCCCCGCGCCGTCGACTGCCGAAGCGACTTCGGCAGCAATCAACACTAAAGAAATTGCTCGCGGCGATACTAGCAAGAAAGAGGTGATATTTACTTTCGATGGCGGTGGTGGCATCCAGTCTGCGGATGAGATATTAGCAGTGCTCGCAAAACATCACGTAAAGGGAACATTTTTTCTAACGGGTAAAATGGTTGAGGCACATCCTGATTTGGTAAAACGCATCGTTGCGGCCGGCCACGAAATCTTTAGCCATACGTATGACCACCCGAATTTGACCGCGCTTACCGATGATCAGATAACGCAAGAATTAACCAAGTTGGAAAAGGTATTGCAGGCTACTGCAGGCATCTCCCCCAAGCCTTATTTTAGAGCTCCCTATGGCGCACGCAACGCTCAGGTACTTTCGGTAGCTGCAAAGGACGGATACCAATCGGTGTATTGGACCGTAGATGCCCTCGATTGGAAGGAGCCACAAGGAGAGACTGCAGCACAAGTAAAAGAACGTATTCTGTCCAATGTCGCGCCAGGCACTATTTACCTAATGCATCTAGGCGACAACATAACGGGGAGTATCCTTGACGATGTCTTTACCACCATAGAAGCAAAGGGTTACAAAATCGTCTCTTTATCACAAGGTATATGAGCAAAAAGAAAAAGAACAGATGGGTAGGACGATCTTTTTTTATCCTTTTTGGAATACTAGTTTTAGGCGGATTTGGGTTGGTATACAGTCGTTCTCATCCTTCTGTGAGCAACGCAAACATGGCCTCGGCAGTCGTATCCAGCGACGGCACGGTAACTGTTGCGGATTTACATTCCGACTACAATACCAGTTCCTCAACTGAAAAAGCTCGCATCCTTATAGTCCCGGGTCACGAGCCGGCTTATGGAGGAGCGCAGTTCGGCTCTATATACGAGCGCAATTTGGTGGTGGAGATAGGCCAAGACTTGCAGCAGTATCTACAAACAAACAACAACTATGAGGCATTTATCACGCGAGATACTCAATCGTGGAACCCCACTTTTACGGATTACTTCAACACTGATTGGAACGCAATTATCGCATGGGAAAAAACCGCACGGCAAAACGCATCGACACTCGCTTCGCTTGGTCCTCAAACGGCTCCTCCGGTAAATCACAACAGTGCTCCCGCCAACGTCGCACTGAGGCTCTTTGGAATCACCAAATGGGCCAATGAAAATAGTATAGATTTGATGATTCATCTGCACCTCAATGATTATCCTGGCCACTCCAGCAAGGTCGCCGGTAGATATTCAGGATTAGTCATCTATATTCCGGCACAACAATATGCGAACAACCCTACAACCAAAGCTGTTGCTGACGCGATGTTTAAGCGGCTTTCTTTGTATAATCCGATAAGCAACCTTCCGATAGAGTCGGGCGGCATTATTGACGACCCAGAGCTTATTGCAGTTGGCGTTGGTAACTCCGCCGATGCAGCCAGTATGCTTATTGAGTACGACTATATATATGAGTCTCAGTTTGTAAATCCGAAAGTGCGCAGCCTCGCTTTGAAGGACCTCGCCTACCAAACCTACCTCGGCCTGCAAGATTTTTTTACCAAAAACAGTAGTGTCTCAGCGACTAATGTATACAATCCATCGTCGCTGTATGCGTGGAAGATTCCGGTAACAGGAAAGAATTCGAATCCTGAAGACATCTACGCGCTACAAACAGCTTTGCTCATGGACGGCGACTACCCTCCTACCGGAAAAACCAAAAATGACTGCCCTCACAGTGGGACCTTCGGCGCGTGCACGCAGGCGGCCATACAGGAATTCCAAAAGAAAAACGGCATCGCGGGCGAAAGCGTTGGCGGCTTACATACTTTTACTCTTTTGAATAAAATTTATACGCAAAATTAGTCGGGTAAGACCTTATTTTACAAGGGTATTTTAGACACCCCAGCTGGAAGTCAGAACCCATGACGGAACCGATATGAACGTAGTACTATAGCTGTGTGACTATTGATGCTCTTACAAATCGTACGAAGCGAATACTTGCCGATGGTCTTTTTTTCCTGCACAGCATCATATATTTGTTCGTGCTTTTCGGATGGCTGATACCCGGGTTATGGTATTTGTATATGGTCACCTTAATGGTGGTGTTGGCCCTGCAACTCCTTCTGGGCCATTGTTTTGCAAGCGAATGGGAATTTGCATTGCGAAAGTCGATTGATCCCACTGTAGCATA
>CAIJVL010000025.1 GCA_903824155.1 Candidatus Adlerbacteria bacterium | reverse complement strand
TTAAGCAATACGCCATCAAAGATCGGTGCACTGCCACCTCCCAACTTAATTGATACGCTGAACGGCTCGCCGGTGCCAGTCCCTGCCGCCTGCGCGCACGCAACAGCTGAGGGGCCGGTAATTAGCAGTACGGAAACGTGCCCGCCATTTGCGGCGCTGTAACGAATGCCGCTGCCAAAAGAATCGCACGTAGACTTGGCCTGGTATACGCCGCTGTACGTATACGTACCTTTGCTAATCGACTGAGAGACCATAAGCGGAGCAGTCGATCCGGTCGTAGTAACCGCAGGAGCCGCTTGTGTTGCGTATGGTGATGCCGTTTCTAAATCACGCTGTGCAAGCACCGATATGCCCCACCAAAAAGTAAATATGCACACCAAGAGGAGCACTAACGAGGTGCTGTGCGGTTTGCGCTTCATACCAAAAGTATACGGCCTCCTTCTAATCGAGCTGGTACTTATCAACACTGCCTCCGCCAAGACATTCGGTGCCTTTATATAGGACAAGCGATTGTCCGTATGGAATATAATGCGGCTCGTCAAGAATTACCGTTTTATCGTCAACGACCTGTGCCGGTATCAGCGTTTGGCGGTAGCGATAACGCGCCTGATACGCAGTGCCTGTTTGCGGAGCATCGATCCAATTAGTATCCGTAAGCGTTACGTTGGTTTTAGTTACGCCTTGCGGAAAGCGCGAGGCAGAGACCGTAATAGTATTGGCATCGATATTTTTACCAATGACAAAATGCGGCAGAGTCTCTGGTGTTTGGGAAAAAAGTTCAAACCCGTGCCGCTGGCCAGGTGTGTAAAGAATTGCGCCTTTGTGCTTTCCTACTACCTCGCCTTTTTCATTTACTACGTCGCCAGGCACCGGACGCAGCTCGCGCGTAAGCATGTCTTCAATCGATATATCGCCCAAAAAGCACAGCCCCTGGCTGTCGTGGCGCTTGGCATTAGGCAAGTTAAACTCTTCTGCCAGCTCGCGCACCTCAGTCTTTTGCAAATGGCCAATAGGGAAAAGCGTTTTTTTAAGCGCAGCCTTTGGCACCATCCACAAAAAGTACGACTGGTCTTTAGTATCGTCAGTTCCTTTATATAGCTTGCCTTCTGAAGTCTGCGCATAGTGGCCAGTCGCTACCATCTCGGCGCCTTGCGCGATGCACCAGTCAAAAAAAGCGCCAAACTTTATCTTTTGGTTGCACAGCGTGTCGGGGTTGGGGGTCCTGCCCTTTTTAAACTCCTCTATAGTGTACGCAAAGACTTCGTCGGCATACTCTTGCGATAAATCAATGGCTTTAAACTTGAGCCCCAAATGCGCGGCCACGCGCTGTGCCTCTATCTTGTCCGCTCCGGCTGTGCATGGGTAGCCCGCTAAAGCAATGCGTATAAAAACGCCGGTCACATCGTGACCTTCTTTTTGAAGTAAGGCAGCCGAAACAGCCGAGTCCACGCCCCCCGACAAACCCACAAAAACTTTCATGCATCTGTTATATACCCTATTGGACAAAAATAATAGTATTTAGTTACCAAGATATTTTTTCTGGTTGGCTCTCTGGCAGGTGTAGGTTACGCAAAAGTGCAGGTTGCCTTGCAGGTCGGAGAGGTAGTACACGTAATTGCTTTTAACCGGCGTTACGGCCGCCATAATCGCGTTCATGCTGGGGTTGTCTATCGGCCCCGGCGGGAGACCTTTGTTGACGTAGGTGTTATACGGCGAAGTAGTGGCCAAGTCGGCCTTGGTCAGG
>CAIJVL010000024.1 GCA_903824155.1 Candidatus Adlerbacteria bacterium | reverse complement strand
TTAAAAATGACGTGCTTGCGCAGCTTTTTGCTGTACTTTTTAAGCTCGATTTTGCGGGTCACGAGCTTCTTGTTTTTGCGCGTCCAATACACCTCGCCGGTGGCTGCGTGCTTTAAAATGATGAGTTGATCCTGTGACATAAGCCCCAGTACTATAGCCTAAAAGCCCTTTTGGCGCAACCAGGCTTAGTGAGGAAGCCCCTTCCAAAGCGCGGTTGCCGTATCCTTAGGGACACCCATTACAACGAGATCTGCAATATTCCAGGTCCCGCCTCCAGGGTCGACAATGACCCATACATTTTTCGTAGTATCAAATTTAAGAAGAGCTTGTCCTGAAGTGACGTCGCCTTTCCATACTTGCAACGCATAATTTCCGGCAACTACTGTTTGATACGTTTTGATATTATCAACATTATCTTTTGACAAAGCGGCTTGGTACGCAGCCAGCGCCGTCTGTGCTGTTGCCTGACTACTCGATGACGGAATCGGAACAGAGCTGGAGTTATTGGGAACAGATGGCTGTTGGGCTGTCTGCACTGCAGGCGCAGAGGATGGGCGCATATAGTACACAGCGACGCCCGCAAGTAGCGCAACTACGATGACAATCGAGAGAGCGGCCAGAATAGTCTGTTTCATATTATTTATTTACATGATAGATATTAGCACTCACTCCTTTATTAAAGCCCGCATCCGTTACAGTAGAGAAGGTGGCAGCCGATGAAGAGTTTGATATAACCTGCGAACATCCGTTGTTTTCACAAATACCGACGTGGCTCATGGTGTCAGTTTTCCATACCACAATATCTCCCGCGCTCGTGTTGGAGAGATCACTATTGCTGCCAACGAGCGTGCCGCGGCCGTTGACTAGGTCTTGTTGCATGAGAGCTACACTATTGCCGTCGATGGGCTCGATGCCCGCCTGTTGAAGCACTTGGTTAACCGCGTAAGCGCATGCTTTGTTGCCGTAATCAACCGAGGCTCCTACATTGGTATTGGTGCCTTGGTAGGCAAGCGCGGCTGCTGCAATGTTCCCTCCATTACCTGAGCCGACTGTAACCGGCAGAGGATCGACAAGATTTCCGTTGGTATCTGAACAGGTGCCGGCGTCAGGCAGATATACCGTCCCTGAAGGACAGGTGACTCCCGGACCAGTGGTACTATAGTCGGCGAAACATTGATTATTGGAGTTAAGTGAGGATCCGCTTGCACAAGTTGGATTTTGTATATTTGTCCCCGTTGAGTCGACGCACATAGTGGAACCGTCTTCGTATATTTGTAGAGAATACCCGCTGCCGCAGGTACCGTCGCTGGTGTTGCCCGGGCTAGCAGTACCACTCCCCGTCCCGCCGCTGGTGGGATTACCGCTAGTATCTACGCTGCCGTTGCCGCTGCTATCCGATGGAAGCGCACCCGTATTGCCCGCCACAATCGGTAGCTGCGAAAGGACCGTGGTAATGCTGCCGTTAACCGGCCGCGAGGCGGCGGGAGAGCACGAAATGCTAAACCAATTGCCGCTGGAGAACTCGCCTTGGT
>CAIJVL010000023.1 GCA_903824155.1 Candidatus Adlerbacteria bacterium | reverse complement strand
TGTTGGGCGCTGTCCGTTCCACAAAGAGCGTACGCCGAGTTTCCATGTTTCGCCGGAGCGAAATTCTTACATGTGCTTTGGTTGCGGCGAAAAGGGCGACATCTTTACGTTTATCGAAAAGATAGATGGTGTTGATTTTGTCACGGCGCTTAAGCAGCTTGCCGAGCGCGCGGGCGTCGTGCTCAAGCAACGCTCCTATGTCGATGAGGCAACCCGCACCGAACGTAAGAATAAGGAAGAGAAGCTGCTGGAGGTATGCGAAGAGGCAACTAAATTCTTTGAATCGGAACTGTCCAAGCGCAAGGAAATTGTCGAGTATCTCCACACCCGCGGCGTTAAGGACGAAACTATTAAAGAGTGGCGGCTTGGCTACGCGCCCGCCAGTTGGGAAGATCTCTCCAAACATTTGGCAGCAAAAGGATTTAGCAAAGACGATATTGCTGATGCGGGTTTAGGTGCCAAATCCGAGCGCAAACCCGGAGAAATTTATGACCGTTTCCGCGGACGGATTATGTTCCCTTTGTTTGACGCCTCCGGCAAGGGAATAGCCTTTTCAGGGCGCTTTTTTGAGAAGGTTGCCGGATCGAAAGAGGAAGGGGAGCCGGCCAAGTACGTAAACTCGCCCGAGACGCTTTTGTTTAGAAAGTCTAACGTGCTGTATGGATTTGACCGCGCGCGTGCTTCTATTCGAAAAAATGATTGCATTTTGCTGGTTGAAGGGCAGTTTGATTTGATCTTGGCGCACCAGTCAGGTTTGCCGTTTACCGTAGCCCTTTCGGGCACGGCGCTCACTTCCGAGCATCTTTCACTGTTGGGGCGGCTGTCTAAACGCTTGGTGTTGGCTTTAGACGGCGACTCGGCAGGTATACGGGCAGGACTTAAAAGTGCGGCAATGGCACTGCAGGCGGGCTTTGACGTAAAGATACCAACTTTTGCCGAAGGGAAGGATCCTGCCGACTTAGCACGCGAGAATCCCGAGCTCTTAAAAGCAGCAGTACGCACCTCACGCACTGCGGTCGAGTTTTTTTTAGAGGCGCTGCGCCCTGGTACGCGCGACGATCGCGCTTACAAATTACTTATAGAGCAGCAATTGCTGCCTTTGGTTAAGGTCATGCAAAGCACCATTGACCAGGCTCACTTCGTAAGGATAATAGCGCATCGGATTGGCGCCCCCGAAGATGCGGTTCGTGCTGCGCTGATAAAAGCCCGCGCCGCGCCGGCATTTGATATGCCCGCCGAAGAAGCCGAGGCGGTACCTGCGCCCTCACTGTCGCTTTTGCCTCTTGAGCGGGCGGCAGGCATGCTGCTGTTTAAATTTGAAGGTAATGTGGAATCATTCGAAAGCATGAAGGCACGGCTTACCGATATGCTCGGACAAGAGCGGCTAAGCGCGATTGAGGCAAAATTGTTGCCCGAAAAAGAGCGGCTTTTGTTTGAATTTGACTCCTTTAGTACCGACGAAGTGGCCTCAGCTGCGGCTCTTTTAGACACTATTGAACGCGCCATTCTTGAAGAAGAGATGAAGATGGTGCGCGAGGAGCTATACCATGCGGCCGGCCCCCAAACGCTCCTCTTGAGCAAGCGCCTTATAGATATTAAAAGGAGGCAGCAAGAATTGAGGAAATGAAAAGAATGTGATATAATGTAATAAATGGCTAAACCGAAGAAGAAGAAAAAGGCGGCGAAAGCCGCCCCTAAAGCGCGTAGCAAGAACGTTGCTACGGCCAAAAAGTTTAAAGCCGCCGCCTCCAAGCGGCGCGCTAAGCTTGTACCCAAGGTTAAAAAGGCAGTCAAAAAGGCCGCTCCTAAATCGAGTGCTGCTACAGGCAAGCTCAATAAAAAGGTAGAAGAGCAAAACAAAAAACTAGAAGGCCTTATGGTGAGCGGCCGCCAACGCGGCTTTGTTACCTATGATGAAATTTTAAAGAGCTTCCCGACTATTGAGAGCGACGTCATGTTCTTGGAGGATATGTACGAAAAGTTCAGCACCGCCGGCATCGATGTGCTCGAAGGAGGCGGTATGCTTGAGCTTAACGAAGAGCCTGAACCAACAAAAGGTTACTCGCGCTCGGACAGCCAGTACGACTCGATACAAATGTACCTGAGGGAAATTGGCAAGTATCCGCTCCTCACCGGCCAAGAGGAGCGCGATTTGGCAAAGCGCATTTTGGAGGGCGACTCAGAGGCGCGCAACTTGCTTGCACGCGCTAACCTGCGCTTGGTAGTGTCTATCGCTAAAAAGTACGTAGGCCGCTCGCCGGACCTTACGTTGCTCGACCTTATTCAAGAGGGCAACCTCGGCCTCTTTAAGGCCGTCGACAAATTCGACTTTACCAAAGGATTTAAATTCTCAACCTACGCCACCTGGTGGATACGCCAGGCTATTACCCGCGCGCTGGCCGACCAATCGCGCACCATCCGCATCCCCGTGCACATGGTCGAGACTATAGCCAAATACAAGCAGGTATCGCGCCGCCTGTCCCAAGACTTGGGCCGCGATCCGCTCGCCGAAGAGATAGCGCTCGAGATGGGCGTTGATGTCGAAAAGATATATCAAATAGAAAAGATCGACCAAGACACCGTGTCGCTTGAAAGCCCCGTTGGAGACGACGATGGCGACGGCAAATCGACGCTGGGTGATTTTATCAAAGACGACAAAATACTCTCGCCCGACCAAGAAGTGGCTCGCCGAATTTTGGCCGACCAGCTGCGCGAGATATTGGACGAGCTTTCGCCTAAAGAGCGCGAAATTTTGAAACTGCGCCATGGTTTGGAGGATGGCATTTACCACACGCTCGAGGAAGTGGGCAAGAAGTTTGGCGTTACGCGCGAGCGTATCCGTCAGATCGAAGCCAAAGCCCTCGAGCGCATCCGCACCCACGACAAAGCCAAAAGGCTGCGCAGTTACTAATTACGAAACTAAATCCCAGATAGGCCCCGCTACGTTGCGGGGCTTTCCTTTATACGGCAAGTGATGATTATCGAAGTAGGGCATGTCGTTGCACTCGATAATGCCGCATCTACTTTGCTCTTTCCAGCTGCACGAAATATCTTCAACAATAAAATCGATGCCGACCAGTGGTGCGTGCAACAGTTTGGCTACGTCTTCAAATAATTTTTTGTTGTCAGGATGCACCTCATCGGTGACGTCGGTGGTGGTGCCGCCAAGGCTCCAGTTTATCTTTTGATTAAGCTGTACGCGCCTGCTTTGGGCGGGAATACTTTCTGCATGCAGCCCCTGCACCTGCAATTCTTGCAGGGCTGCGGCATCAACTTTTATATGAGAAAAATACGGGCCACTGCGCGCTGGATTTTTGTTTTCTTCGGCTACCAGCTCGGCAACCGTATGCACGCCGTTGCCCGTAACAAACGCCTGGTCGCGTCGCAAAACCGCAATAAGTTTGCCATTTACGAGTGTCGGCCGATATACTGCGCCCGTTAATTCTTCCTCAACCATCACCCACGGCGATAGCTTTTTTGCTGAAAGAAAAGCGCGCTCCAATTCTTTTTCCGTATCTACATGCATCGTGGTATGCCGCGAAGCCGAGCCGACCGACGGCTTAACCGCCAGTGGTGTTTGCAGTTTTTTTAAAAGCGCCTGTGCTTGCCTAAGCGTCCGTACACTTTTGCCTCTAGCAACAGGAAAGCCGCTCGCGCGCAGCTTTTGCACCAGCTTTGGCTTATCGTTTATCCACCATGCCGCTCGCCAAGCGGGCAGTGGCACACCGTCAAAGTCGAGTACGTTGCCATTGGGTACAGTGGCAATAAACAGTCCTTTAGCTGCGCCAAAGAGCCTAAACTCTCGCATGGTGATGCCGCGCCGCTTTGCCTCATCCCACAGCACTTGGTCTAAGAGCAGTGTTTTGTCATCATAGGTTTCTAAAAAATGTCCCATGCCAAGCCGCTCAAGCGTTGTGTAGAGACGTAAGAACATACGTCCGCGATTGGTAGGCTTGCCGGAGGTAAAGCGGCTTTGTAAGGCAGCCAAAGGCAAAAAGGCCGTATCCAGGAGCGCACCGGTATACTCGACGGAGTGGTTGGTCGGCTCGTTGCATTCGGGGCAGAATACGCTCATTCCTCCTATTATAAACTCACCCTTGGTATACTACCTACATGAAGAGGAAATACCCCATCAAGCACTGGAGCCACTCCTCGCTACTGTCGTTCTTGCGCAATCCGCTCGCTTGGCATAAGCGCTATGTAGAGCTTGTCTATGACATGCCAAGTTCACCGGCAGGGATAATCGGGAGAGCCGCCCATAAAGCCACGGAGCACTATTACAGCGGCATTGGCAAAGAGGGAGCGATAGAGCTGGGTTTAGAATATTTACGCAATGTGAGCGATTTTGAAATCAATTTCGGTAAACGGGTAAAATCCAAGCTTGCCCAAAGAAAGAAGCGCGAATCGATGGAACGCGAGTACCTGCAAGCGATAAATTTTTATTTAGAGAAGCCGCCCAAGCACGAGGTGCTTGGTATAGAAGTGAGCGCGGTGGCCAAAGTGCAGGGTCTGCCACTGCCTATTAAAGCCGTTTCGGACTTGGTGGTTGTATCTAAGGTCGATCGGCGGGGCGTTGATATTATTGACCACAAGTTTGTGGCGGCCTTTAGCCCCAAAGGGTCGGATAAGACTTTATTTATCTTGCAAGCCATTTTTAATTACTATACGGTCAAAAAAAGTTTCCATAAGCCAGTGCGACGCTTTATCGTGTATGAATGTAAGATAACCCGCAACCAGGACGGGAGTCCGCAGGTGCGCAAATATATTGTCGACTTTCGCGCCTTCCGTGAAGAGTTCATTATCTTTCACCGCCTGTTGCGCGATGCGACGACCGCGCTTTTGCATACCAAGATATTCCTCCCCAACCCCTCCGACATCTTCGAAGGGGAGAACTCGTTCGATATCTACCGCATAAACCTCCCGCGCGAAGAGTTTGATACGCACTTTAGGCCTGATCAGTAAATTG
>CAIJVL010000022.1 GCA_903824155.1 Candidatus Adlerbacteria bacterium | reverse complement strand
TTTCTGCTGAAAAGTTGCGCTACCCCGCCTCGCAGCCAAGCTGCTCCGGCTTTCGATCCCAACCGCATCCTCACAATGATACTTTGCGTAGACAGCCCCCGGCTGTCTTTGCAAATCATAGTGGGCGCGGAAGGGATCGAACCTTCGACCGGTCGTGTATAAGACGACTGCTCTACCGCTGAGCTACGCGCCCAATCTGCTTTAATCTATCCGAAAACTCAGCTTTATGCTAGGCTCTCTTCAGCGTTCTTAACACATTCACAACCAGA
The DNA here is from genome assembly GCA_903824155.1 of Candidatus Adlerbacteria bacterium. Classification (GTDB taxonomy): domain Bacteria; phylum Patescibacteriota; class Minisyncoccia; order Phycocordibacterales; family SBAW01; genus GWA1-54-10. Next base: position 12,354 of record CAIJVL010000022.1, on the reverse strand, counting down.
GAGAGGTGCCTAGTGAGAAAGTTTTTAGCCGAAGAAATGCCGCCTGCTGCCATTTCATCGAAAGGATTCCAAGACTATCACTGCCACGGCGATCGTTCGTTTACCTTTAATGCGCGGTACTTCACCCATCAGGGACCGTTCGAAAACTTTATCGACGCATCCCTGCCTGTAAAGCAGATCACCGTCGGCGTGCTGCATCGCGGGCTAGCTTACACCACAGAGAGTCAGCGGCAGCGGATGACGTGGCTTATTGAGGCAAAAATTGCCGCGGGCGAAGTTCGCGTCAACCTAATAACCGACTGCTCGCCCGATATTGAGGGGCGCGCATTTGAAGTGGCGCTTGAGCTGCGCAAGAAATATCAAAAGAAAATCGATATTCATGTCGGAGCGTATCCTATCTTCGGATTTAAGACGAGGGATTCAGACCGGCAAAAGCATATCGAGCAGCTTGCTAAACGCGCACAGTTTTTGGTGGGTCTACCCGAACGCGATCACCGGCCGTGGAACCCAAAGCGCATAGGCTTTGGTGGCCACCTGGCTACCCTGCTTGAAATCGGTATCGACAATCAGATACCTATTCAAGTGCACGTCGACCAGACCAACATGCCGGAGGAAAACGGCACCGAGCAGCTGATAGAGGCGGTCCGGTATCTTATCACTAACCGGCTTCCCGAGAACAGGCGTCCCAAGGTGTGGGCCGTCCACATGATTTCTCCAAGCGGCTACAGCGAGGCTCGTTATGAGAAAATGGTGTGGGGTCTCAAGGAAAACAACATCGGTGTTATCTGCGCACCTCGCGCTGCAGCCTCAATGCGGCAGCCTCGACATATAACAGGCCCGACACGTTCGTCTATTGCGCGCGTTAGATACCTGGCCTACGCAGGCATCGATGTGCGGCTCGGCACGGACAATATCAACGATTTGTTCATGCCTTTGCCTCTCTCGCCGCTCTTGGTCCGCGAGATTGATTCTCTTGCGGATGCGGAGAGGTACTACAACGTCTCGGTCTTGAGTAAAATTGCCCGGGCCGAACGGCTCAACGAAACGGACCTCGACAGTATCGCCCGCTCGCTTGCGGGAGATTACGAAGCGTGGGGATTGCCTCACGGTTGGAAGCAATTCCGTAAGTTCTAAAAATCATCCCCGCCCTCTCATCAATTGAGGGCGGGGATTTTCTTTTTTTATAAAAGAGGAGTAGTGTATTGGCAGATTGTGTAACCCGTGGAGGCTGAAAATGCAGACTGCAAACGAAAACAGAGTTACGGTAATCACTCTGTGCCGCAAATGTTGCAACCCGATGGAGAGGAAGGTTGGCAATATGAAGTGGCGCCGCGAATCCGAAATCGACAACGTGTACCCCGGAACCCTTTTTAACGTTTCGTACTTTTGGTGCGAATATTGTAAAGAAGGCCGCATGCCGCCCGAACAGCTAGATAGCGATGCAAGGCGCGAGCAGGCCCGAGACGGCCAACTGGTGTTTGTCCTTGCACCGATACAAACGCCGTCCATCAAAGTGCGAGTGGTCGACTGGCTCAAATAGCAAAAATTCCCGGACATTTTTACAATGCGCCGGGGATTTCTTTTTGTATCCATTTCAGGTACTCTGGTGCGAGGGAAGTTCATAGGAGAGAGACATGGATGAAACGCGCGTAGCGGTGAAGGCGCCGACGATGCCCCACCCTATTACTCGGCATACACTTGATAAAAGGCTCGCCAAGATGAAATGTTACCGTCCGAATGATCCACAAGGCTCGTACTGGGGAGAAATTTTTTCGGGCACATACTTTTGGTGCAACACGTGCGGCAAGGCGTTTATGTCCACCGAGCAATTCGACGAAGAGTATAGGGGGGAGGCACGGCAGTACACGTTTGTACTTGCCTCGTCGAACATCCCCATACAACCAGTGTCTTGGATAAAGGACTGAAAAAGGCCACTCACGCTTGAGCGGCCTTTTATTTTAGCAAGCTAATCTTCTTTATTTAACTTTTAACTAATTAAAAGTTTACGTTAACGGGCGTTTCGATTATCTCCTCTTTCCTTTTGGGCTGGATGCCGTGGACGATAAGCAGCTGCTCGAACTCGGGGCGCTCTATCGTTTCTACCTCGACAAGGCGGTTGGCAATCGCGTTAAGCACTTTACGATGCTCGTTGATTATGTTTTGCGCTTTTTCGTACGCATCGTCGATTATCTTTTTTACTTCCTCGTCAATATCTGCCGAGACTTTTTGCGAATACTGCGCGCCCTCGACGCCTGCGCCAAAAAGCGCTCGGCCGCCTTCTCCTTCCAAGGCAATAGTGCCCATCTTCTCGCTCATGCCCCAGCGCGTGACCATGTTGCGAGCCAAGTTGGTCAGCACTTGCAAGTCGTTGCTGGGGCCGGTCGTAATGTCGCCAAAGACGGTCTTTTCGGCAATATAGCCGCCAAGCGACATGGCAATGTCATCCAAAAACTCTTTTTTGCTTTGCATGCGCTTGTCTTCGAGCGGCAGCTTAAGCGTATACCCTGCGGCGCGGCCACGGCTGATGATCGAAATTTTATGTACCGGGTCGGTATGCGGCAAGACCGATGCCACCAATGCGTGGCCGGCCTCATGGTATGCAGTGATTTCTTTTTCTTTTTTATTAAGTACGTGAGTCTTCCTTTCCGGGCCGAGCATGACCTTTTCGATGCTGCGGATAAGGTCATACTGTGCAACTGTCTTGCGGTTTTCGCGCGCTGCCAAAATAGCGCCCTCGTTCATAAGGCTAAAGAGGTCGGCGCCGGAGAAGCCCGGCGTGCGCTCGGCCACTACCTCTAGGTTTACGTCTTCGGCAAACGGCTTTTTGCGCGAGTGTATTTTAAGAATTTCCAAACGGTCGCCGCGGTCGGGCAGGTCGATGGTAACGCGGCGGTCAAAGCGGCCAGGACGCAAGAGTGCCGGGTCCAAAACGTCGGGGCGGTTGGTTGCCGCCATCACAATTACCTTTTCGTTGGGCTCAAAGCCGTCCATCTCAACCAAGATCTGGTTGAGTGTTTGCTCGCGCTCGTCATTGCCGCCGCCAACGCCCGTGCCGCGCACGCGGCCGACGGCGTCGATTTCATCGACAAAGATAATCGCCGGCGCGGCTTTTTTAGCAGTTAAGAAAAGATCGCGCACGCGGCTGGCGCCGACGCCAACGAACATTTCGACAAACTCCGAACCCGAGATAGAGAAAAATGGAACGCCCGCCTCGCCGGCCACGGCCCGTGCCAGCAGCGTCTTGCCGGTGCCCGGCGCGCCCATCATGAGTATGCCTTTGGGGATGCGCGCGCCAATGTCCAAGAACTTTTTAGGATTTTTGAGGAAGTCCACCACTTCAAGCAGCTCTTCTTTAGCTTCTTTTGCTCCGGCAACGTCTTTAAACGTTACGCGCGAGTTGGCATCGTTGGGGTCGATAAGGCGCGGCTTGCTTTGGCCGAATGAAAACGCCTGCATCCCCGCCCCTTTTACCTGGCGCGAGAGATACCAGACAAAAAATGCGATGAGCAAAACAGGTGCGGCAAACGGCGCCAATACGTTGAGCCAAAATGCCCATCCGCTTTGGCTGGCGATGGTGATGGTTATTTTGTCGAGCTGCGTTTTGTCGACGCCATAGTTGGCCAGCGTTTGGGTTAGCCCGATGTCGGTCTCTTTTTTGGCGGTCTTTTCTGTCTTGTCAGCATAGGTGATATCAAGATCGTCGCCATTAACACTGATGGACGAGATTTTGCCCGTATTGATATCCTGCGCTACCTGCGAAATCGGGATAGTGGCCGGAGTAGACTTGGCTGCTCCAATAAAGTACGCGTATGCGCCGGCCAGCAAAAGCAAAAGCACTACCGAAGTAGCAAGATTGACCCAGAAGCTGTCGCCGGGCATATTGCCGGGCACTTTGGGCATGCGAGACTTTTTACCGCCCTGCTGGCCCGGTTTGTCATTAGTAGGCCCATTGTCATTGGAGTTTGCCATGAAGACTACAGTATAGCATTTTGATGAATTTAAACCAAAGAGTGCTATATTTTTGGAGTGAACCTGCTAGAGCATAAAAAGGCGCGTTTAGACTACGAAGTCCTCGAAGAAATCGAGGCGGGTTTGCAGCTGCTGGGCCACGAGGTAAAGAGCCTGCGCGCGCACCATGGCAAACTTGAAGGCTCGCATATAGTAGTGCGCGGCGGCGAGGCCTACATTGTCGGCATGAGCATACCCCCCTACCAAGCGGCTAACACGCCCAAAGACTACGAGCCGGAGCGCACCCGCAAGCTCTTGGTCAATAAAAAAGAGCTGGTAAAACTGAGCGCTGCCGAAGGCCAAAAGGGGTTGACAGTAGTGCCACTTGCAGTGTACAATAAAGGCAGTAAATTGAAGGTAAAAATAGCTATCGCGCGAGGTCGTAAGGTGTATGATAAGCGAAGCGTTCTAAAAGAAAGGGACACCAAGCGCGACATTCAGCGTACTTTGAAAAATCAATAAGATAATCGAAAAGTGGTCAACTGCAGAGATCACTAACGGAGAGAAAGGACTTGACTATGGTACGGGGCAATAAAAACACTGCGCGTGTAACCATGCGTACAAGAGGTTCGGAGTTGCGAGAAATTGCTGACGACCAACTTATGTTGGTGATGAACGAAGATTGTCATCGAGGCGGCATGAATCGCGGCTGCCGGCACAAAACCAAGCACGATAGCCTGGAAGACATAGACGGCAGAGGCCCGACTTCAACAGGCCTTGAGCTCGACGACTGATATTCTGCGCCACTACAAAGGGGGAGGCAAACTAGTTTTGCGTAACTCCTCCCCACTTTTCGGTTATCTTATTGCAAACATATTGCCGCTGGCATTCATTTTGAGCACATAGTACCTGTTGTTTTTTGTACTTGTGGTACGTGTTCTCAAGGGGGATGCCAGGCTTCGACAATGGAAATAAGCGCGTAAAGCGCGAGGTAGCAGTCCGGACCTGCTTTAAAATCCGGTAACCATAACTGCAAAGTCAGTTGCTTCGCCGTACTTTTCGGCGAACGAGTTAGCTTTCGCGTAAGCCTAAGCGCTCGCATCCCTCAAACCTAGCCTGATGGTTTGAGTCGGGTGTTATATAACAGGATATAGCTGTAGCGAGTGATTCACGCTACTGTCGAAACTTAGAATCTGCGGCTCAAAATGATTTTGCTCATTTCACACATGAGAGCCAAAGCAAATTGAAATGTCCTACACCTCGTAGAAGCGAACGTCGCCTCTCTATTGCACGGCGGTTCAACTCCGCCCATCTCCACAAAAATAAAAATGGCCCTGCCCCGTGCGGGGTTATTTTTATTTTCGGGGAGCAGAGCCGCGGAGTTGAACGGCCGGAGCACTGGTGCGAGGCAGGGTCGCGGAACTTTTCAGCAGAAAAGTATCTGTGACTCAACTCCACGCTTCCCTATGCGCTAAGGAAAAGGCCCCGCTTAACAGCAGGGCCTCAAATTCACTTGGTTGTTGCTTCAGAAGGTTGGACAAAGACGAAGCGATGGAACGGGTGTGCACAATCCCATGGACAATACGACATGCCCACAGAAAGTTTTCCTCTACTATACGAAAGTCTGAGAATAAACCTCCCTATCGCACCTTCTTTCGCATATCTATCGACCGGAACCGTGCCGAATAGACAGTCTTCGTCACCCTGCTCTTGATAATCAAGCCTCAACGCTGAAGCTATTTCAGCATTGGGTCGAATGAGGCCACTTTTAACGGCTACGTTGTTAAATTTGTGGTATGGGGCTGAAGCATCCAGACCAAGATCTTCCTGAGTTATGCGAACTAGTTGAACAGACTTTTCCTCGGTAGCAAAAGTCGTTTTCGCGAGCACGTCAGCAAAATCATCGCATATATCGCATTCCGATTTTTCCATTGCCTTGTAGTACGGCAACGGTCCCTTTACGTCAAATCGTCCTATCTTAACTGTCTTCCAGACAGGAAAAGTTCGAAGTGTGGGTTTTTCAGCATTATCCATTAAAGTCTCCTGCCAATGTACTGTTTGATTCCTATTTAATATACATATAAATGTGTTACTTGTCAATGGATGCATTTATTGCCCCTTATCAGTTCTATTACTCATATGTGCCTCTTCAACGCTGGAGATTCCTTGCAAATACTAAGCATTTTGCAGCTCCGCCCTACCCTGAAGACGCTCGTCCCACTCCAAAACAAAAGTTTCTAGACCCTCCCACTGCTGTTTCAATATTTTTGAGGGACGTCCACAAGTACAAAAAGGCCGCTCCAAACGGAGCGGCCTTTGCTTTTTGCAAACTATTTTTCCGGCAAAGATTTAGCCTGATCCTTTAGATACGCTGCCGCATGCCAGGCTTTCTCTACATTTTCCAAAATGGGAGTGTGATTCTTAAGAAGCTTATCTTCAAGAAAGACCGCATTCTGCTCCCATAGTGCCGCATCTTCGAGCAAGCGTGTATGTGCCTGTGTCGAATCTATACAGGGACAGTCCACTCCTTCAACATGCGATCCGATTGCCTCAGTAAGCAAGTTAAAAAGTTCGCGGCTTTTTTCTCCTGTCATTGGGGTGGCGGTAAGGATCATGCCGCTCTTTAAGTAAACCCGCACCTGATATACAGGACCTTTGGCATAGATCGAAGATTTGTTGCCGTTATTATGTTCCACCACTACTCTCCTCTGTTGAATAAAACGGAGTATCTTCCTATCCCAAGAGTACTACAAAGTAGCCATATGTCGATACTTGTTTTTTCCGCCCTACCCTAACGTAAGTGCATCTGCTACCATTCCCCGCAGAAGCTCTAACCACTCGAGGTGCTACATGATTTTACGCGAATATATGCGACGTGCTCGTAAAGAGCACTTTTGTGATTATTGTTGCAACTGGATTATGCCCGGGCAAACGTACTCAGGCCGTGTCCATCTGCCCTATCGGGGTAATCTCTATGTACTAAAGTGCCATGACTATCCCGGTTGCCCTGCACCGGAAGATGGTACGGAGCGTACGTATTTCACTCTTCCTAATCTGTGGCTCGTGCCGCTTGCTGCATAAGGATGCTAAACCGATAAAGGAGCTAGAAGTGATAGACATCCCGAGGGATAAAAACTACCCGGCCGACGCTGTGCAATGCGACGGCTGCGGTGGCCACGGCTGCGAACATTGCAGCAATAAAGGGTGGCTGCCTAAAGATCACTCATGGGGAAGAAAATGCTTCCGCAGAGGCTGCAATAAACCAACTCCGCCAACACAGGTTGCAGTTTTTTGCTCGGACGCATGTGCTTTCGCTTATGTATAAGCCGCCTTTCGAAAGATGGGCGGCTTTTTTCTTTTCCATAAGTTCCGCCCCTGCTTGGCAATTCTGTAAGGTATATATTCATTACCAAGTTGCCAAGGTGACAGTTCTATTTTGGTCAGCCCATCTCCACCTAATTAAAAAACTCCACATTGCTGTGGAGTTTTTGCCTTATTGTCCCAAACCGATCTTTTCGGCGATTGCGATTTCTTCTTTTGTAAAAGGATCGCGGTCGCGGTCGAGGCCGCCCTGGCCGACGCTCTCGGCGAAGGTTCTGTTTTTATCCGCGGCACGCGTTGCCGGAGTTTCGTCATCGATGACGCAAGACTTGGTGTCGTCCATAGCATTTCCCTTTCTGTGGTGCTCTATTTCAAACATACCACAAAACAAAGTTCCGCCTCCCTTAACACGACTCCACATATTCAAAACCCTTGTTTTACAAGGGTTTTGAATTATACTGTCCTTTTTGTTAGCCATTCTTTCATCCACTCGTGGGGAAAGAGTTCAGCTTCGCCATTCTCAATGCCTCGGAGAATCGTCTCTGCGACGACTTCTGGCTGGTCGGGAGCGGGTATCTTGCCATCGCCGGTTGGCATTTGCGTATTTGCTCCTGCATTTAGAGTATCTTTGTAAAAGTTGGTTGCAGTTATGTAGGGATACACGGTGCTTACAATGATATTGTCCTTCTTTAATTCTTCACGAGCAACAAGGCTGAAGGTAGCTATCGCGCGTTTGGAAGCAATGTACGTGCTCATGCCAGGATAGGTCGGCATAAATACAGTACCTGAGCTTATGTTAATAATCGCTCCTCCCCCTTGCTTGCGCAGTATTGGGACGACTTCTTGCATGAGCGCGACAGGAGTCAGGACATTGAGTTCGAATATTTCCCGTATCTTAGTCGTTTCTATCTCCTCAATTGAAGAAGCATAATTTCTGCCCGCGTTGTTCACGAGGATATCTATGCGCCCATAATGCTCATATGCACGCTGTAACATTTTTCGCGCCTCGGATTCGTTGCGCAGGTCCGCTGCAATTGCAAACGATCCAGGCAAATCCTTTGCTATGGTGTCTAACGCTCCCTGAGACTGGGCGACGATGGCCACCTTTGCACCTTTTTGTGTCAGCAACTTTGCAGTAGCAAGGCCTATGCCTGACGAGGCTCCGGTGACCACTGCTATTTTAGCTTTCACATTCATATGCCTTTGGTGCCATAGCGGTTATGGTGCGTAAAACCTTCGATGTCGCGGCGCACCCGCAAATACTCGGTGGAAGCGGCCGGATATCCGAGGCGAAACGAGTAGGCGATCCTTAACTGCGAAGGAATGCCGAGCAGTAACTTAACCTCTTTTGCAGTTGGGTCATCGCTCAATGAGCTTATAATATGAAACCCAAGCCCGAGTGAAGCTGCCATAAGCCACATATTTTCCATGACGCAACCCAAGCTGACGGCCCCTAGAAAGTCATTTTCGGAGGCGGGTGCGCGACGGCTTGGGTCGAATACGACTATGCCGAGCATAGGACTTGATTGAATTTGCTGTGACATAAACGACCGCTCGCCGGACTCCCTCAAATCCTCCTCTGTCACGTCGGATCTGCGCCAACTCTCGGGAAAGGTTGCGCCGAGCACTCCCACTTTCTTTTTTGTTAGTTCATCTTCGGAGAACGACATCTGCTGGTAATTCTCTTGCACAAACGTTAGTGAAGTTGGGTGGTGAATAGCTGCAATTGCATTGAGTTTCTCTCGGTTGTCGACGATAACAACCTCGAAGTTCTGCATATTGTGTGCAGTCGGAGCCCAACGCGCAGCCTCAAGCACTTGCTGAAGATTTTCTTTCGATACAGAACGCGCTGGGTCGAACGGCATTCGGGCGGATTGGCGTGATCGTATCAACTGGAGTAGTTCATTTGTCATGCAAATAAGTATACTCCTCCAAAAGGCGCAGTAGGTCCCGACTGCCCTAAGGCATCTGTGCTTAGTCTATCTTTATACCAGCTGCATCAAATTGTTTTTTTGCCTTCTCAAGCACGTCAGATTTTATTTGAGCCGCATCACCCGGATCGAGGCACATCGTCGAAAGGTTCAGTACTATTCCTTGGCTGCTGAAACTGGTAATAAAACAGCCATTTATTTTTGTGATCATGGGGACCCCCTTTGCAATATCTAAAAGAATCTTGCGGGCACGGTCGATATCAGCTTCTTGAGCAAGGATGACAGGGGTCTCCAGCAACACATGCGGGTTACTGCGGGAAAAATTAATATTTGTCTGATTGGTAACTATGCTATTAGGAAGCACGATCCGGCGTCCATCGGGAGTGCGCAAGCTGGTGTAGCCTAGGTCGATGCTTTCTACCACGGCAATTTCAGGTCCTGCAGGCGTAGCAACCTGTATTCGATCGCCGACACGAAAAGGCCTATAGAGAATCAACGAAATCCCCGCAACAAGGTTGCTTAAGGTGCTTTGGGTTGCTAAACCTATAACCACTGACACGACGCCCACACTAGCAAGCCACGTAGTGCCTAAAGCTTGCAAAGCCGGAATCAAATGGGCGTACACAAGAAACGCTGCGATATACACCAGCCCTCTTACTAAATGCCCTACAAATTGAACCGAGGTCGAGTCTATCCCTGCCGCCTTGGCTTTATCAAGATATTTGCTGATGGCTAGATGCAGGATAACCCCCACTATCCAGGCCAGTACAACGAGTACAGCCGCATAAAAGGCCACTCCGGCAAAAGTTGCGGGGTCAAAGAGATTATTTAAAAAATAGGCTAACATGCAACTAATAGGTAGGGGTAGTATGCTGCTTTGATAGTGAGCATGCAATGAGCTCCGACTCCCCTAATGCTCCTCCACCAGTGATAAACGTACTTGGCAGTTTTATAGCCTTTTTTCACAGACATCGCACTAAGAAAGTCGTACAATTGCACTATGTCTCACGAACAGGATACGCCGGCACAAGCATCCGATCATCCCCCGGCCCCTAAAGAAGTCCGGAGCGAGATCCGCACGTCGATGTGGATCATTTTGCTTAACTTCCTATTCCTTATCGCGGTCGTCGCAGTCGCATTTCAATGGGCGGACTGGAGCAGTTTTCTGTATGCGGTGATCCATATCGATCTTTTGTGGATAGCCGTCGTGGTCGTACTTCAAGCCGGCACCTACGTGTGCGTCGCCTATGCATGGCACAGCGTCTTGCGGCGTTTTAAGACGCCCATACCGATACGCTCGCTGTTGTCGCTTAGCCTTATAAAATTATTCCTTGACCAGGCCTTTCCGGTATTTGGATTGGGAGGTACGGCAGTAGCAATGCGCGGTTTCCTGCGGCGCGGGAGCGCGGCGAATGTCGCCGTCGCTGCGGCCGCCGTATACGTGCTGGTAGAATCCGCGCTCAATATCCTGTTTCTCTTTCTCGCGCTTTTCATACTTGGCGCGAACCACGACATAAATCCATTTTTCTCCGTCACGAATGTGCTGCTTATCTGCATAGCTGGAGTGGCCGTACTCCTGGTACTCCTCTACGCAATACGAGACACGCGTCTTCTGAGAGCATTCAAAAATCTCCAGCCGATTGCATGGCTTATAAAAACGGCGCGTGACATCCCCCGCCATACGCTCGCTGATTTTGGTCTGTGGGCATCGGTATCAATAGCCCTTGCGGCGATATGGATATTTGACGCCCTAACGCTCTGGGCCCTTTTGATGGCTCTCGGTGTGCACGCTCCGCTTTCCACGGCATTTGCGTGCTCCATTATCTCCTCTGTGGTCGCAAACATAGTCATTGTTCCGGGCGGCTTGGGCATCTTTGAAGGCAGCTCGATCGCCATTATGAGTTTGTTTGGGATACCGCTTGAGCAAGCCATTGCCGCCGCCCTTCTCATGCGCGGCTTCACCTATTGGCTGCCGATGGTGCCCGGTTTCCTCATTACGCGGGGCGAATTTATATAGTGGGGGTTTTTACAGAAGGGCGCCCAGGCGCTCTAGCGCGAGTATGAACGCACCACGGCGCAAATCAGTAGTATATTTTTGGGCATACTGCCATACCTCTAGTGCTTCTGTACTGAGAACTTTTTGCAACCTTGCAAGCACGTCCTTTTCGCTCCAGTGCTGCCCCTGCAGGTTTTGCTCCCACTCAAAGGTAGATACGACTACGCCCCCGGCATTGGCAAGAATATCGGGGATAACCGAAATGCCACGCCCCCATAATATATCGTCTGCCTCAGGAGTCGTGGGGCCGTTTGCCAGCTCTACTATGACGCGCGCCTGTATATTCTGCGCGTTCGCTTCAGTAATTTGATTTTCGAGAGCGGCTGGGACGAGCAAGTCGCACGACAGCTCTAGTAGTTGCCTATTGGTAAGGAGTGTGGCTCCAGGAAATCCAACAAGCGTTGCATGCGCTATTTTATAAGATTCGACCGAGGCGATATCAAGGCCGGCTTCATTCATGAGCGCATGTTTGGAATCTGAAATGGCGACAACACGGTGTCCGTGCTCTTGAAATATTTTAGCGGCATTAATCCCGACATTGCCCATACCTTGGACGACAACGCGTGCCGAAGACGGGAGACCCATTTTCTCCTTCAGAGCTTCAAATACGTAGTAACCGCCCAAACCCGTAGCCTGGGTGCGTCCCTCGGACCCCCCTTTATCGAGCGGTTTTCCGGTAAAGCTTGCGCCGGTGTTGTCTCCGGTTAAGTGCGCATATTCGTCAACCATCCAGCCCATTATTTCGGGGGTGGTATTTACGTCAGGCGCCGGTACGTCTGTTTTTGGCCCTAATACCGGATAGAGCTTCTGTACGAAACCGCGCGAGAGCCCTTCCAATTCGCGTCTCGAGAGATCTTTTGGGTTAACCAATATGCCGCCCTTACCTCCTCCCATGGGAATATTTGCCACTGCGCATTTAAGCGTCATCCAAAAAGCAAGCGCGCGCACTTCATGGATATCAGCATCTTTATGAAACCGGATACCTCCTTTGTAAGGCCCCCGCAAGCTCGAATACTGGACGCGGTATCCCTCAAAGAGGCGCGTGGTACCGTCGTCCATTGCAACGGGGATGGATATGAGAATTTCGCGTTCGGGTGC